>NZ_JBELKF010000009.1:0-18615 GCF_042089775.1 Palleronia sp. | reverse complement strand
TAGGCCTCGGCGCTCTCGCCGTCGCGCCTGTCGCGGTACGGGTAGCACGGTGCAATGTGGTGGCAGTCGATCAGCAGGGGCGCGTAGTTCTCGCGCCGCCACGCGTTGCCGCCAGCGGCCAGGGCGCCGAGCGTGTTGCCATGATAGCTTTGTCGGCGGGCGATGATACGGGCGCGGGACGGCTCGCCCACTTCCAGGAAATACTGCCGGGCGAGCTTCAGCGCCGCCTCGACGGCCTCGGACCCGCCGGACAGGGGATAAACCCGCGCTATCCCCGACGGCGCGTTCTCGATCAGCTTCGTCGCCAGCGCCTCGGCTGGCTCGGAGGTGAAGAAGCCGGTATGGGCAAAGCACAACCGCTCGATCTGGGCCGTCATGGCGGCTTTCACATGGGCGTCCGAGTGGCCAAGGCAGGACACCGCCGCACCGCCCGAGCCGTCGAGGTACCGCTTGCCCTCGGCGTCGATCAGCCAACACCCGTCTCCCGCAACCGCCGTGGGCAGCGCCTTGGAGGACCGGCCGAAGACCGCGCTAGCCACGGACGATAAAGACCGACTGCGGAGCATGGCGCACGACGCGGGCGGCGTTCGGGCCCAGCAGGTATTCCGACACGTGCGGCTTCTTCGCCCCGATCACGATGGTGTCGACCTTCAGACGCGCGGCCGCGCGGATGATCTCGTCATAGATGCGGCCGTGGGTGACGTGGGGGTGCACTTCCTGTTCGTCGGGCACATTGTCCTGCGTCCACTGGACCAGCCGCTCGCCCACGTCGTGGAGCGCGCGCTTGATGAACGTCTCGCCGAAGTAGTTGCCCACCATGGACATGCCGAAATTCGGGATGACCGTCTGGACGTGCAGCACACCGCCGGAGGCTAGGTCGAGCGCGCGGGGCAGGGCGTGCTCCCACGTGGCGCGGTCGGTCAGGTCGATGGGCAAAAGGATGGTCTGGGACATGTCAGAAGGCCGGCTTTGTCTGGCGTCGACGCTGCAGGACGATCACGAGGCCAAGCAGCAACAGCGCGGGAATGTAGAAGATCTGGGCGGGCCAGCGGTGTTCGTTCGGGGCGAGCACCTCGCTGATCCGCACGGGCTCTTCGGCGTAGAAGTCGAAGTTCGACAACCGTTCCTGCAGCGGGGTGCCGAACATCGGCTCGTCGAGTGCGGCCGCCGGAGCGCCGGGGCGCAGCATCAGTCCGGTCGCACCCATGCGCGTGTCGGTGTCCCCCTCGGGCACGAGGATCGAGACGGAGGTCTCCGTCTCGATTCCCGTGGCGAAGTCCGGTCCGGCGATCCTGAGCCTCAGGCGAGAGTCCACTGGCGCCTCGGACAGGACCCGGGCGAAGTTCTCGGGACTTTCGGCAATGAAGCGCGGCTGGACCTGGTTCAGCCAGAAGTTCGGCACGAAGAGCGTGAACGCCACCAGCAGCAGTGCCGCGCTTTCCAGCAGCTTCGAACGGGCGAGGAAGTACCCTTGCGTAGCCGCCGCGAAGAGAAGCATCGCGAAGGTCGCCACCATGAACACGAAGACCGCGTGCAGCACCCCTGAAACCGTGGTGAGGTCGACCCCATAGAGGATCAGCGTCGGATTGTAGATGAACAGGAACGGCAGGGCGACCGTACGCAGCGAGTAGAAGAACGCGGTGAAGCCCGTCTTGATCGGATCGCCTCCCGACACGGCGGCGGCGGCGAAGGAGGCGAGGCCCACGGGCGGCGTCACGTCCGCCATGATCCCGAAGTAGAAGACGAAGAGGTGCGCGGCGATCAGCGGAATGATCAACCCCTCCTGCGCGCCAAGGCTCACCACGACCGAGGCCATCAGCGACGAGACCACGATATAGTTCGCAGTGGTCGGCAGCCCCATCCCGAGGACGAGGCTGAAGAGGCCGATCAGGATCAGCATGACCAGCAGGACGCCGCCAGACAGGGCCTCGACCAGGCCGGCAAGCTCGGTGCCGATGGGGGTCTTGGTGACAGTTGCGACGATGATGCCCGCCGCTGCCGTGGCGACGCCGATTCCGATCATGTTGCGCGCGCCGGTGATCAGGCCGTCAACCAGATCCAGCCCCCCTTCCTTCCACGCCTCTCCCTGGCTCTGCCCCTTACGGAACAGCGCCTTCAGCGGCTTTTGCGTGATGATGATGAGCAACATCAGGGCGGTGGCGTAGAAGGCCGATTTCGCCGGGCTCTGCTGTTCGACCATCAGGAACCAGACCAGCACGAGGATCGGGAGGACGTAGTGCAGGCCGGTCTTCCAGACGTCGGCCACCTGCGGAAGTTTGATCTGGTTGCCGGTCTCCTCCAGCGTCTCGGGATCGAGGTCGGGCTGTCGTGCTGCGATCCAGACGAGCCAGAGGTAAACGACGGCAAGGGCGATCATCGCGATCGGGCCGGCCAGTCCGGGCAGCAGGGCGTTCAATCCCGCGATGCCGTAGATCAGCGCCGTGAACCCCGCGCCGAAGACGGCGAAGCCGATGGCGAAGTTCAGCGCCATGCGCAGCAGCGATGCGCCTTCGCCCAGCGCCGGCATGTCCTTCTTCAGAGCTTCGAGATGTACGATGTAGACGAGCGCAATGTACGAGATCACCGCGGGCACGAAGGCGTGCTTGATGACCTGCACGTAGGAGATCCCGATGAACTCGACCATCAGGAAGGCGGCCGCGCCCATTACAGGGGGCATGATCTGACCGTTGACCGAGGACGCGACCTCGACCGAGCCGGCCTGTTCGTTGGTGAAGCCCACGCGCTTCATCAGGGGGATCGTGAAGGTGCCGGTGGTCACGACGTTGGCGATGGACGAGCCCGAGATCAGGCCTGTCATGGCCGAGCCGACGACCGCCGCCTTGGCCGGGCCGCCGCGCAGGTGGCCGAGGCCGGCAAAGGCCAGCTGGATGAAGTAGTTACCCGCGCCGGCCTTGTCCAAGAGCGAACCGAAAAGCACGAAGAGGAACACGAACGCCGTCGAGACACCCAGCGGGATGCCGAACACCCCCGCCGTGTCCAGCCACTGCGCGGTGATGAGCGAGGTGAACGAAATCCCTTCGTGGGCGATGAGGTCGGGGACCAGCCAGCCCTGCCCGAAATAGGCGTAGGCGAGGAAGATCGCGCCGACCACGGTCAGCGCTGGTCCCAGCGCCCGGCGCGATGCCTCTAGCAGCAGCACGATTCCGATCGAGCCGATGATGACCTGGGTCTGGGTCGGCAGACCGGACCGCGCGGTCTGCGCCAGGTGGTCCGAGAACCAGAAGACGTAAAGCGTACACCCGGTGGCGATCAGCGCCAGGATCCAGTCGAAGATCGGGACTCGGTCGCGGGGGCTGTTCTTGGTGGCGGGATAGCAGAGAAACGCGAGGAAGATCGCGAAGGCCAGGTGAATCGGCCGCGTCTCGGACGAGTTCAGCACCGGCAGGTAGGCTCCGAACCAGAGCTGCGGCTGCGCGATCCAGAGCTGGAACAGCGACCAGCACAGCGCGGCGCCGCCGATCAGAAGCGTGACCCACCGCGCCGTCGGCGTCCGCGCGCCGGCATCCGACGAGGCGACGAGATCCTGCAGTTCCTCGTCGCTGAACTGGCGCTTGTCGGTCTGCTCTGCCATCTGCCCCGCCCCCTGCTTCGGCCCACGGGCCATGAAGAGGAACGTTAGGTCGGTTTTTGCCGTCCCACAACAAGGCCTGGATGCATGGTGGACCGGAAAAGCACACCCGGCGGGGCAGGCCGCCATTCTCAAGCCGGAACACGAAAACGGCCCGGCGGATTTGTCCGCCGGGCCGCCCCGAGTTCATGCTGCTACGCCGCCTTACTGGGCAGTTTCGCTGTTCTGGCTCTCGTCAGCCGAGCTGTCCGTCGAAGAGCTGTCGGCCGAGGTGCTGTCGGTCGATGAGTTGTCCGACGATGAACCGTCCGACGACGCGCTGTCCGACGAGGAGCCGTTCAGCAGGCCGGCCTCCTGATAGTAGCGCTCGGCCCCGGCGTGCAGCGGCGCGGAGAGGCCGTCATTCACCATCTGCTCCTTCTCGAGGTTGGCGAAGGCGGGGTGCAGGCCCTTGAACTGGTCGAAGTTCTCGAACACCGCGCGAACAAGCTCGTAGACGACCTCGTCGGACACGTCTTCCGACGTCACCAGGGTCGCGCCGACGCCGAAGGTCGTCGTATCTTCGTCGTTGCCGCGATACATGCCGCCGGGAATCGTGGCCTGGCGGTAGTAGTCGTTGTTCTCGATCAGCGTCTGGCTGGCCTCGTTGTCCACCGGCACGAGGATGGAATCGCAGGCGGTGGTCGCCTCCTGGATCGAGCCCGACGGGTGGCCGACCGAATAGACCATCGCGTCGATATTGTTGTCGCACAGCGCCTGGGACTGCTCGGCGGCCTGAAGCTCGGAAGCGAGCTGGAAGTCGTCGGTGGTCCAGCCCATCTCGTCCATCAGCCGCTCCATCAGCACCCGCTGGCCCGAACCGGGGTTGCCGATGTTGACGCGCTTGCCTTCAAGATCGGCAAATGTCTCGATCCCGGCATCGGCGCGGGCGACGACGGTGAAGGGCTCGGGGTGAATCGAGAAGACCGAGCGCAGGCCCTCGTAGGCGCCTTGGTCCTCGAACTGCTCGGTCCCGTTGTACTTCTGGTACTGCACGTCGGACTGGGCGACGCCGAACTCGAGCTCGCCCTGCTCGACGGCATTGACGTTGTAGACCGACCCGCCGGTGGATTCGACCGAGCAGCGAATGCCGTGATCTGCGCGGTTGCGATTCATCAGGCGGCAGATCGCGCCTCCGGTGGGATAGTAGACGCCGGTCACGCCGCCGGTGCCGATGGTGATGTAGGTCTGCTCCTGCGCGGCGACCGGGGCGGCAAGGCTGGATGCCAGGGCCGTGGCGCCGAGGACGCGGATCATCTTCGTCATGGGTATCTCCCTGTGGGATAAGTGTGCCCCTGAACGGGGTCGTCAGGCGATGGTGGCCCGTATTGCGCCGGGGGCAAGGGGTGGTGAAACGGGAAATACTGCGTTTCGGTTTTGGCAATTGACCGAAGGACGGCCCTAGCCCACAGGATTTCACTGAATTTCTATCCGATAGCTTCGATCAAGGAACGTTCCGGATGCTGGGTTTGCTTGTTGTGTTCGGAGGCGCCCTGGCGCTTGGCACGTGGAGCCTTCTCGAAAACGACGATGACGACACCGAAAGCGATGCCGAACTGGAACGACAGGACGGTACGTCCGGCGACGATTCCCTTACGGGTGGAAGCGGACCGGATCTGCTGCTTGGCTTTGACGGCAACGACACCCTTGAGGGCGAAGGCGGGGACGACCTTCTGGTCGGGGGCGGAAACGACGATTCCCTGTCCGGCGGCAGCGGCGACGATACCCTGCGGGCTGGCTGGGGTGACGACATCGCACGCGGCGGGGCAGGCGACGACGTGATCGGCGGCGGCGATGGCAACGATATCCTGTTCGGAAATGCGGGCAACGACACGATCGAGGGGAATGACGGGTTCGACGTCATCTTTGGTGGCGCTGGCAACGACGTCGTTTCCGGCAACAACAATGGGGATACCCTGTTGGGCGATGACGGCGACGACACACTCTCTGGCGGCGTCGGCATGGACTTCTTGCTGGGTGGACGTGGCGAAGATGTCGTGCAGGGCGGCGTCGGCGCGGATACCCTTGGTGGCGGAGGTGTGATCGAGGACATCTTTGGCGCCGCCGAGTCGGACGACGACCCCACCGAAAACGAGCTTGCCCAAATTCTGGACGACGGCGAGGCCGACACCTTGGACGGCGGGGACGACGACGACCGGGTCTACACCGGCTCGGGCGATGTCGCGATGGGGGGCGCGGGGACCGACAGCTTCGTCGTCGGCACCGGCAGCGGCTACGAGGCGACCACGACGATCACGGATTTCACGGTGGGCGAGGATACGCTGGTCATCTCGACCGGCACCACACCCGACGATCCGGACGCGGCGGCGGCCTCTTTT
This sequence comes from Palleronia sp., assembly GCF_042089775.1. Classification (NCBI taxonomy): domain Bacteria; kingdom Pseudomonadati; phylum Pseudomonadota; class Alphaproteobacteria; order Rhodobacterales; family Roseobacteraceae; genus Palleronia; species Palleronia sp. Next base: position 12,648 of record NZ_JBELKF010000009.1, on the reverse strand, counting down.
GCGTCGATGCAGACGGTCACCGACGACGGCGTGCTGTTCTCGTTCGACGACGACGAAAGCCACGACGTCCTGCTGGCGGGTCTGACCGAGGTACTGACGGCCGCCTCGATCCAGGTTGTGGCCTGACCCCGGCTTACCGCAGCAAATCGGCCGCATACTCAACCGTGATGGTGGCCCCGGTGGTCAGCGAGGTCGTGCGCGATATACTCCGCCAGATTGAAGCCGCCGGGGGCGGGACCGAAGGACGGAGCTGCCACATGGACGGGAATCACGCTGGCGTGCCTGCGGGCGTGCCGCTCGACGAACTGATCGCCTGCCGGCAATGCGACGCCCTTTACCGCACGATGCTGCCCGAGGAGGGGACGCGCGCGGTCTGCCAGCGGTGCCACAGCGTACTGATCTCGCCGCGCCGGGACGCGTTCCTGCGCGTGGTTGCATTCGCCGTGACGGTCGTGGTCCTGATGGCGGGCGCGGTCTTCTTTCCTTTCCTCGGCGTGAACGTGGCGGGCTTCTCGAACAGTGCCTCTGTGGTGGACACCGCCCTCACGTTCCTCGATGGGGGATGGATGGCGGGGCTGTCGGTTTTCGTCGTGGCCTTCATCATCATGATTCCGGCGCTGCGTGCGCTTTTGGTGATCTATACGGTGGTGCCGCTGATCTCGGGGCGGGCGCCGCTGCGGGGCGCGCACAAGGCGTTTCGGTGGGCCGAGGATCTGCGCCCCTGGTCGATGGCCGAGATCTTCATCATCGGCTGCGCCGTGGCGCTGGTGAAGGTCGCCGACCTCGCGCGCGTCGAGTTCGGGCCAGCATTCTTCATGTTCGGCGCGCTGGTGATCGTGACCGTCCTTCTGGACGGCAGCATGGACAGGTGGAGCATATGGAAGGCGCTGGATCGCACATCGTGACCGCGCGCGAACGCGGCCTCGTCGCCTGTCAGCGCTGTCAGCGGGTCTGGCTCATGGGGCAGGACCGCTGCGAGCGCTGTGGCAGCCATCTCCAGTCGCGCGACTGGGGGTCGCTTCAGCGTGTCTGGGCGTGGCTTACGGTCGGCATGATCTGCTACATTCCAGCAAATCTGTTTCCGATGCTGCGCACGCAGGTGCTGTTCAACACCTCCGAAGACACGATCGTCGAGGGCGCGGTCGAGCTGGCAAGCCACGGCAATTTGGGGATCGCTCTCATCATCCTGCTGGCGTCGGTGGCCATTCCGGTGGGCAAGTTCATCGCGATCGCGTATCTGGCGATCTCGGTCGCGCGGCCGGAACGGCTGAGGCCCAAGCAGCGCCACAGGCTCTACCACTTCGTGGAGTTCATCGGGCGGTGGTCGATGATCGACGTGTTCGTCGTTGCGATCCTGTCGGCACTCGTGCAACTCAACTTCGCGGCGTCGATCAAGCCCGGCCCCGCGGCGATCACCTTCGCACTTTCGGTGATTTTCACCATGCTCGCGGCGATCAGCTTCGATCCGCGCATGATCTGGGACAATGACGGACGGGGACCCCGCGCCTGATGAGTGACGAGAACCAGCAAGGCGGCGCGTCCGAGCCCGCCATGGAACGGAACCGCCGCGGCCTCTTTAGCCGTATATCGCTGGTGTGGGCGATTCCGGTCTTGGCGCTGGTGATTTCGCTCGGCGTGGCGTGGCGCACCTATTCCGACCGTGGCGTCACCATCGAGATCACGTTCCCCGAAGCCGCCGGCGTGCGCCCCGACGAAACCCAGCTGCGCTATCGCGACGTGGTCGTGGGGCTGGTAGAGGCCGTGCACTTCAACGACGACCTGACGCAGGTCGTGGTCGAGGTCACGGTGGATCGGAACGTGGCCCCCTATGTCGATGAAGACGCGAAGTTCTGGATTGTCCGCCCTGAAGTTTCGGCCCAGGGGGTCACCGGCCTCGATACGGTACTGAGCGGCGTCTACATCATGGGCAGTTGGGACGGCGAGGTGGACGGAACGGAGACCGAGTTCGAGGGGATGGAGCGTCCCCCCCTCGCGCCGAACGCCGAGCCCGGCCTGACATTCCTGTTGCGTGCAAGCGATGTCGCGGGACTGAGCGAGAACGCCCCGATCCTCTATCGCGGCATCAATGTTGGCCGCGTCGGAAACCTGCGCCTTGCGGACGACGGGGTATCGGTGATTGCCGATGCCTTCGTGCGGTCGCCCGAGTCGCGGCTGATCAACACGGCGACCCGGTTCTGGGACATCTCGGGGTTCACCTTCAACCTCGGCGCACAGGGCGCGCAGCTCAACGTCAACTCGATCGCTTCGCTCGTTTCGGGCGGGGTCGAGTTCGGAACGACCGTGTCGGGCGGCGAAGCGCTGCCCGAGGACCCGGTGTTCCGCCTCTATCCGACCGAAGAGGCCGCGCGCTCGTCAGTCTTCGACGCCAACGCGGGGGGCGAGCCTGTCAACTTCACTGTGGTCTTCGAGGATTCCGTTCCCGGCCTCGAAGTCGGCGCCGATGTCGAGTTCGGCGGCATCACCGTCGGCCGCGTGTCCGGTCTGACGGGCGTGCTGGACGAAGAGACCTTTGGCGACCGCGGCGTCAGGCTTCTGACCACGATCGAGCTGCGACCGGGAAAGATGGGGCTCGACCCGGCTGCCACCCAGGAAGAAGTCCTCGATTTCATGCAGTTCGCCGTTCAGAACGGTCTGCGCGCGCAGCTTCAATCGGCCTCTCTGCTGGGCGGGCTGCAGGTAACGCTGAGCCAGATGGACGACGTGCCCCCGGCCGAGGTCGACGTCGATGCAGAGCCGTTTCCGCAGATTCCCTCGGTCGAGGCTGACCTGTCGGATTTCGCCGACACGGCCGAGGGCGTGTTCAACCGCGTGAACAACCTGCCGATCGAAGAGCTGCTGGATAATGCGATCCTCGTCATGCAGTCGGTGGATCGCATCCTGAACACCGAAGGCGTGCAGGAGAGTCCGAACGAGGTGCTGGCCCTTCTGGGTGACGTCCGCGCCTTCGTGAACTCCGAAGGCATCCAGTCTATCCCCGAGCAGACGGGCGAGACGCTAGCCTCGCTGAGCCAGACTGCGGGGCAGCTTGAGGACCTCGTGACTCGCCTGAACGAGGCGGGCGCCGTGACGGCGCTGGTTGACGCGCTCGAAGCCGCCGAAGAGGCCGCGGACTCGGTGTATGCGACGATGGAAGATGGCCCCGAGACGCTCGAACAGGTGAACGCCGCCGTTGCCGAATTGGAGGCGCTGATCACCGAGGTGAACACGCTGCCCCTGTCCGAGGTGGTGGTCGAGGTCGAAGGCACGCTTGAGGCGCTGCGCACCTTCCTGGCGTCGGACGCCACGCAGGGCCTGACGGGCGATGTGTCCGAGCTGTTGACCGAAGTCGAAGGCCTCGTGGCCGATGTGCGCCAGTCCGGCCTCGTCGAGACGGCGAACCGGACACTGAACACGCTCGAGACGACGGTGGTCGAGCTTCAGGCCGAAGCGGTGCCGATCCTGGCCGAAGTCCGTCGCGCGGTCGCCTCGGCGCAGGGCTCCATCAACGCGTTGCCGACGCTTCTGGGGAATGTCGATACGCTGGTCGCCAACCTCAATGACGTGGCGCAGGACGTCAGCGCGCTCGATCTCCAGCAGACGCTTGGGACTGTCGACAGCATCCTGACGTCGGTGGACGCGCTTGTGGCCTCTGACGCGGTGAGCACTCTTCCGGCGGATGTGCAAGCGACGCTGGCCGATCTGCGGACGGTCGCGACCTCGCTGACCGAAGAGGACGGCACCATTCCCCGGATCAACACCCTGATCGACAGTGGTACCGCCACGGTCGGCGAGGTGAGCGCCGCCATAGATACGGTGGTGGCCGACCTGACGCCCCTCCTGACCGACCTGCGCAGCGTCGTTGCCGCGGCGCAGGAGCCAATCGAGGATCTGCCGCGCGTGCTTGACGACATCGACGCGCTGGTCCTCAGCCTTGTTGGCGTGGCTCAGGACATTGGTGACCTGCCGCTGGAACAGGCCGTCGCGAACGTGAACGATCTCGTGGTGTCGCTCGACACGCTGGTCTCGTCCGAGGCGGTCGCGGCGCTGCCGGCCGACGTGCGCGAGACGCTGGCCGACCTGCGGCGGATCTTTGCGGACCTGACCGCAGAGGACGGTGTGCTCCAAAACGCGAACGACGTCCTCATCTCGGCCGATGGCGCCGTCTCCGACATCCGTGGCGCGCTCGATCCGCTTCTTCGTGACGTCCAGCGTGCGGCTGCGGCCGTGGCCGAGGCGGCCGATGTGGCTCCCGAGGTCGCCGCCCGTGCCAAGCGAGTAGCGGACCAGATCGAGCTTCTGGTCAACGATGTGGGCAACCTGCCCATCGGAGAGATCGGAGAGCGCGCCTCCAGCGTTTTGGCCTCGGCCGACGAGCTGATCTCCTCGCCCGAGACGCAGCGGGTTCCGACGGCGCTTGCGGACACGCTGGAAGAGGCGCAGCGTCTTCTGGTGGAAATCCAGGAGGGCGGCCTCATCGAGAACGCGAACGCCACCCTTGCATCGGTGCGGGAGGCCACGGATCGGCTGCCGACGTTGTTGGACGAGGTGGGCGGACTGCTGGACCAGACCGGCACTGTGGTCGAAGGCTACAATGCGCGCGGCGCCCTTGGTGCCGAGGTGCAGTCGACGTTGCGCGACATCCAGTCGGCGGCCTCGTCCATCGACAGCCTCGCCCGCGAAATCGAACGCAACCCCAACTCGCTGCTATTTGGACGCTGACCCATGATGAGATTTGCCGCTGCCACGGCCCTTGCCCTTCTCGCCGCATGCTCTGACCGCCCGCTGCGCTACGACCTGCCCCAGACAGAGACGACGCAGAAGATCCCCGTATCGGTCGGCTCGGTCGAGGTGCTGGATGTGTCATTGCCCCTCTACGCCGACCAGGAGGTCATCTATTTCGAGGACGAGACGAGCGCGCTGGTCAGCGATGACAGCCTTCTGTGGGCCGACGATCCGCAGCGCAGCTTTACCGGGGGGCTGGCGCTTCAGCTTGCGGCGCTGACGGACGCGCGCGTGGCAGCCGAGCCATGGCCGTTCTACGACCGCGCCGACGTGCGGGTCGATGTCCGGCTCAGCCGGGCGCTGCCGGGGCGGGACGGTCTTTATCGCATCGCTGGTCAGTATTTCGTCGCCTCGACCGAAGGCACCGCGCAGGAGCGGGCGCGGCGGTTCGAGCTGACCGCACCCTTCGACAGCCTCAGCGCGCCGTCGATCGCTGCGGCGAAGTCTGCTGTGATCGCCGAACTGGCGACTCTGATCGCGCGCGACGGGCTCTAATCCAGCTCGTCCCGCCGGGGCGGATTGGCGCCCGCACGGCCGACCGTGATGGCGGCCGCGCGCGCCCCCAGCGTCAGGGCGGCCGTCATGGCCTCTTCGGACAGGTCGCGCAGCGCCGTCTTGGTCAGCACGCCCTGTTCCGCAAGCGCCGCTAGAATTCCGGCGTTGAACGTGTCCCCGGCGCCAACCGTGTCCACGACCGTAGCACGCTGCGCCGGCACCTCCACGCGGCGATCGGCAGTGTAGGCGACGGCCCCCTCGGCGCCACGGGTCAGGCAGACGAGCGCAGGCCCACGGGCGAGCAGCGCTTGCGCACGGTCATCGAGCGTATCGCCCCCCCCCAGCCATTCGAGGTCCTCGTCCGACACCTTCACGATATCGGACCGCGCGATCATCGCCTCGATCCGTGTGCGGTAGCGGTCCGCATCGCGGATGAAGTCGGGCCGGATGTTCGGGTCGATCATCATCGGCATGTTTGGTGCCAGCCGCGCTGAAAGTGCCGCATATGCCTCTGCACAGGGCTCAACCGCAAGGGAGATGCCGCCGAAGAAGCAAGCCGTTGCATCGACCTGCTCGGGCAGGTCGGCCTCGGACAGCATTCGGCCGGCGGTGTTTTCGTCGTAGAACGCATAGCGCGCCTGGCCGTTGGTGAGCGTGACGAACGCCAGCGTCGTGGGCCGGTCCGTCCGCGCGGCGAGCGAGACGTCCACGCTGTCCGCCTTCAGCCGCTCGGATACGCGGGCGCCGAAGAGGTCGCTGGAAATCCCCGAGAAGAAGCTGGTCGGTGCGCCGAGACGGGCCAGTGCGACGGCGGTGTTCAGCACCGCGCCGCCCACGTGGGGCGCGAATGCGGGTCCGCCGTCCGTTGTTTCGCGGGGCAGCATGTCGATCAGGGCTTCGCCGGCGCACAGGATCATCGGGCGGCTCTCTTTGCTTGCATGTGTTTGCGCTGACATAGCCGCAAGACGCGGATGCGCGCAACGTCGCGCCCGGGTCGTCAGCTCGACGGGATGATCTCGCGGGCGATCTGCTCGACGATCGGGCGCGCCTCTTCCATCGTCATTCCGGGGCGCAGACGATCATCGTAGAGAATCCGCAGAAGCTGCTCGTCCATGTTCGTGAGAAGCGCGAACTCCTCGTCATCGTTGAAGATCGATGGACGGGCGCGGGGGCTGTCATTCGCCAGTCCCAGGCCTTGGGCGATCTCTTCGTGGAAACACGACAGGCGCAGCAGCTCGGGATGCTCGGCCCGGATGATGGCGACGGCGCGCGTGTAGCGGCCGCTTTCCCCGCGATCCACCGCGAAAACCACGCAGTAGTTTCGGCGTGGCAGGTCGACGACCGAGGCGAGCGCGGGCTCGGGCAGTTCGGGGACGAGCTCGCGCAGGGCGGCGCCAAGCCCGCGGCGGTCGGATTCACTCACCACGTAGACGGTGAAGTTACCGTCGCTCGAGGTGGCCGTGATCGGGTGGCCCGTCGCTTCCGCCAGCCGCCGGACGAGCGAGCGGATGGCATTGGCGTCCGTCACCCTCTGGGCTTCGGGGACGCTTTCGCCAAAGCGCATCTCGAGGCGGACCGGCGCCGCCCAGCGGTGCAGCTTTGAGCGGGTTTCGCGCGCCACGCCGACGCCCTCGTTCGGGGCGTATTCCTCGAAGAAGGCGAGCCGCAGGAAGGTCTCGGCCAGGCGATCGGCGTCGTAGGGCGTGTCGATGCCACCGCGGTCGCGACGCAGCAAACCCTGGGCCAACAGGCCACGCTGCACACGGGCGTAGTAGTCGCGCAGGTCCGCGCTTGCATCGGGCTGCGGCGCGGCGGGGGGCTCGGCCTTGGGCGCGGGAGGCTGGGGCGCCCGAGGGGCGGGCCGCTCGGGCGGAACCGGGACCGGGGCGACCGGCGCTGGATCGGCGCAGGCGGCGAGCAGCGCCAACGCGGGCAAAAGGGCGAGGATTGGGCGCATGTCAGACGGACCGCTTCAGGCTGTGCGACCTGGCGCCGGCCAGTGCATCGCGAAGATCGGTCTCCATCTGCTCGAGCTGATCTTCGGCGTCGGAGCGCGCCCGGCGACCTTCATCGGCGATCTGCAGCGATTCTTCGATGGTGGCGATCAGCGCGTCGTTGGCGGCCTGCACGGCCTCGATGTCGAAGACGCCCCGCTCCATCTGGGTGCGGACCTTGGCATTCGCGTCGCGCAGGTTTTCGGCATTGGCGCGCAGCAGATCGTTCGTGAGGTCGCTCGCCTCGCGCACGGCATCCGCCGCCCGTTCCGAGCGGTGGATGGTGACGGCTTGGGCAAGCTGAGTCTCCCACAGCGGCACCGTGTTCACGAGGGTCGAGCCGATCTTGGCCACGAGGGACTTGTCGTTCTCCTGCACGAGGCGGATCGAGGGCAGGGACTGCATCGTCACCTGGCGCGTCAGCTTCAGGTCGTGGACCCGGCGCTCCAGGTCGTCGCGATTGGCGCGCAGGTCGCGCAGGCGCTGGCTGTCGATCATGTCGTCGCCTTGGCCGTACGTCGCGGCGGCTTCGGCCTCGGGAATGTCGCGCTCGTCGAGCCGGCGCAGCGCCTCTGTCCCGGCGGCAATATAGAGCGCCAGTTCATCGTAGAACGCCAACGTCTTGTCGTAGAGCTGGTCCAGCGCCTTGATGTCCTTGAGCAACTGGTGCTCGTGGGCGTGGAGACGGCCCGTGATGTCGTCGATCTGGGCCTGCACGTCTTCGTATTTCGCCATGAAGCGTGACAGCGGCGCGGCACGGCCCAGCATCTTTTCGAAGAAGGTGCGCTTGCGCCGCATGTCGAGCTCGGCGGTCGAGAAACCGCGTAGGGCGCCGATCATCTCGCGCAGGGAATCGCCCGCCGGGCCGACATCCTTGTTCTTGACGTCGGCCAGCATCGACTGGCTGATCCGCTGAAGCTCTTCCTGAGCAGCAGAACCGAAAGACAGGATCGAGCCGCTGTCGGTTGTGTCGATCTCGGCCAGGCGCTTTTCGATGGCGGCGCGGATCTCGGGGTCGGACGTGTCCAGCCGCGGCGTCTCCGGGCGCGGCGCAGGCCTCTTTCCCAGCTCGGCAAGATCGGCCTCAAGCGCGGCTTTCTTCGTCACCTCGGCCATGCGTCAGTCCCCCTTCATTCCCGTGCCCACACCCTCGCGCGCCAGGCGCTCGCGCAGGACGTCGATCTCGATATCGAGATCCGAGCGGTCATCCAACAACATAACCTCGGTGCGGCGGGCAAATCCGTCTTCAAGATCGTCCAGCAGGGCCATGAACTCGACCCGCGCGGCACCGTTATCCTGCTTGTGCGACAAATCCACATATTTCCGCGCCGCATCCCGCGCGCCGAGCAGATAAACGCCAAGCCACCGGCGCGCCTGCGGCAGGTCGCGGGGGTCACGCTCGACCCGGCGAAAGAGGCCGCGGGCCGTGTCGGCGAAGCGGTCGATTCGGACCAGAAGCGTTCGGTCGCCGGTCCGGACGATGGCCGCGCGCATCTCGGCCAGGTGCGCCTCTGCCTCGTCGACCGCCGCCGCGACACGCTCGGCCTGCCACGCAGGCGCACCCTCGGGATGCTTGTTGCGCAAGGGATCGATCCCGAAGGCGCCGATATGCAGCGCGATTCCGAGGATCGCGAGGATGATCGCGCCGCCCACGAGCGGCAATCCGGCCAGCGCAAGGCCGATCCCGGTCAACCCCGCGCCCAGAAGCTTGCGAGGCAGGGCGGGACGGCGTGCGGCCTCGCGCGCGGCATAGGCGTCTTCGGCGCGCAGCCCTTCGCGCGTCATCCAGGCCGCTGCCATCAACGTGAAGAACGCCGCCAGATCCAGTGCCAGTCCCGCCGGGTCCTGTCCGAACGCCGTGAACAAAAGCGGGATTGGCGCGATGTATAGGGCGTTCGCTCTGGCGCCGACGCGGCTGCGGCGCCGGCCGGACCAGCCGCGGATCGTTCCCTCGGCCATCAGCCGGCCCCCCAGATCGCGGCGTAGAAGATCAGCGCGACGAGCAGGACGAAGGACAGGCGTTGCATCGGGCGTTCTCCAAGGGGCAGGTTGCGCACGCGGGCGCGGACGTTCGAGGCAGTCTCGGTCAGTTGGCGCACCGCCGTCGACACGAGCACCAGAACGATGGCGATCACGAGCGCGGCGAGAAGCAGGCGGGCCATGGGTCCTCCGGGCGGTCAGGCAGCCTTGGATATATGAACGTGGGTGCGCGGCTTCCAGCCGCGCCCGCCCGCGCGTCCGGGTTCAGCGCCCGCGCGGCTTGCCCGAACCGGTCGGGCGCGGAGTGCTCTTGCGCTTGATGCTGCGCTTCGGGGCCTTCTTTTCCGCGAAGCCCTCGGTCGACATGCCAAGCTGATCGCGCAGGACGCGCGGCTTGACCTCCTCGACCTCGCCGGGCTTCAAATCTCCCAGGCGGAATGGCCCGAAAGAAACGCGCAGAAGGCGCGAGACTGGCAGCTCGATTGACTCCATCGCGCGACGGATCTCGCGGTTCTTGCCCTCGCGCAGGCCGATCGTGACCCAGGCATTCGCGCCCTGCTGCCGGTCAAGATGCACCTCCATCGGGAGAAAGCGCTGCCCCTCGATCACGATGCCCCGGCGGAGCGGCTCTAGGTCCTCGTCCTTCGGCGTGCCGTGAACCCGCACGCGGTACTTCCGAAGCCAGCCGGTGGCGGGCAATTCGAGCTTGCGCTTGATGCCGCCGTCATTCGTCAGCAGCAGAAGCCCCTCGGAGTTCAGGTCGAGCCGCCCGACCGAGACCACGCGGGGCATTCCCTCGGGCAGGTTGTCGAACACCGTGTCGCGGCCCTTCTCGTCGCTGGTCGTGGTCACGAGGCCCGCGGGCTTGTGGTAAAGCCACAGGCGCGGGGTGTCAGGAGCGCCGATCTCGGACCCGTCCACCTCGATCCGGTCGGTCTCGGTCACGTTCAGCGCGGGGCTGTCGATGGTCTTGCCGTTCACCTTCACCCGCTTTTCGGCGATCAGCCGTTCGGCCTCGCGGCGCGAGGCGCGGCCGGCGCGGGCGATGACCTTGGCGATGCGATCGCCGGCGGGGGGTTCTGGGCTGGACATGAGGGGCCACCTAAAGCCAGATCGCGGCCATGCAAAGTCCCTTCATGTCCGAAGCGCTGTCCGAGGCGCAAGCCGCCGCGGCGCGTGGAGAGGTTCCGGTGGGCGCCGTGGTCGTGGTGGACGGCCGGATCGTCGGCCGCGCGGGGAACGAGACGCGGACGCTCTGCGATCCATCGGCACATGCCGAGGTGCAGGCGATCCGGCAGGCGTGTGCTGCCCTCGGGCAGGAACGTTTGCCGGGCGCGTCGCTCTACGTCACGCTCGAACCCTGCGCCGCCTGCGCGGGCGTCATCGCGGCGGCCCGGATCGCGCGGCTTTTCTACGGCGCGGCGGACCCAAAATCGGGCGGCGTGGCCCACGGAGCGCGCGTCTTCGCGCACCCGCAAAGCCACCATGTGCCCGAAATCTACGCAGGCATCGCCGAGGCCGAGGGCGGAGCGCTGCTTCGCGCCTTCTTCGCGTCGCGCAGGGGGTAGACGTTCGCGGCGAAACGCGGCCTTCTGCCGGGATGACAGACCACCCCGATCTTGCCCGCCTCATCGCCGCCGGAAACGGTGACATTCCCGCCGATCTCGTGCTCCGGGGAGCCGAAGTCCTCGATGTCGTCACTGGCGACCGCATCACGGGGGACTTGGCCATCGTCGGCGACCGAATCGCCGGGATCGGACAGGACTATGACGGTCCGGTGCGCGATCTGAGCGGCTTTACGCTGGTGCCGGGTTTTATCGACACGCATCTGCATATCGAAAGCTCGCTGGTGACACCTGCCGAGTTCGCCCGCCTCGTCGGCCCGCGCGGGATCACCACCGCGATCTGGGACCCCCACGAGATCGCAAACGTGCTCGGCGTGGCGGCGCTCGACTGGGCGCTGACGGCGGCGGCGGCCGCGCCCATCGACATCCGGGTGATGCTGTCCTCCTGCGTACCGTCCTCGCATATGGAAACCTCGGGCGCCGAGATCGGAGCTGAAGACCTCGCCCGGCTGATGGACCACCCGCAGGCGCTTGGGCTGGCGGAATTCATGAACTACCCCGGCGTGATCCACCGCGATGCAGGCGTCATGGCAAAGCTCCAGGCGTTTGCGGGGCGGCATATCGACGGCCACGCACCGCTTCTGTCGGGGAGGGGCCTCAACGCCTATGCCAGCGCCGGCATCCGGACTGAGCACGAGGCAACCACGGCTGAAGAAGCGCGCGAGAAGCTGTCGCGCGGCCTGCGCATCCTGATCCGTGAGGGATCGGTCTCCAAGGATCTAGAAGCGCTGATCCCCCTGATGACCGAGCGGCTGTCCCCCTACCTCGCCCTCTGCACCGATGACCGGAATCCGCTGGATATCGGCGAAGAAGGTCACCTCGACCACATGATCCGAACAGCCATCGCGGCCGGGGTCGATCCGGTGGTGGCCTACCGCATCGCCTCGCTTTCGGGGGCCGAGGCGTTCGGGCTCAAGGATCGCGGCCAGATCGCGCCGGGAAAGCGCGCCGACATCGTGGCTTTGGGCTCGCTTGAGGCGTGTGACGCGCAGGCGGTCTGGGCCGGAGGCGTGGAGTTGACGGCCGAGGCCTTTACCGGCCGCGATGCGGGGATCGGGCGCGGTTCGGTGACGATTCCCCAGGTGAAGGAGGCGACGTTCCGGCTGGCGGGGCAGGGCGCAACGCCGGTCATCGGCGTGCGCGAAGGGCTGATCCTGACCGATCATCTGAGCGAAGACGTCGCCGCCACCGACGGCGACCGCCGGCCAGATCCCGCCCGCGATCTCGCGCGCGTTACGGTGATCGAGCGGCACGGGCGGAACGGCAACGTGGCGAACGGCTTCGTCCGGGGCTTCGGGATCAGGCGAGGTGCCATCGCCTCGACCGTGTGCCACGACCATCACAACCTGATCGCCGTTGGTGTGGATTACGACGATATGGCCCTTGCCGCGCGGCGGCTGGCCGAGATCGAAGGCGGCTTCTGCGTCGTCGAAGGCGGAGAGGTGCGCGCCGAGCTGGCCCTTCCTGTCGCCGGCCTGATGAGCTCCGAGGGATTCGAGAAGGTGCGCGGCGGGCTCGAGTCCCTGCGCGCGGCGGCCAAGGCGCTTGGCGTGGCCCTGAACGAGCCGTTTCTGCAGCTGGCCTTCATCGCGCTGCCGGTGATCCCGCATCTGAAGATCACGGATCGCGGCATGGTCGATGTCGACCGCTTCGAGATCATGGGCGAGGGGGGCTGACGGCCCCCGCGGCCCTTCGACGATCATGGTGAGTGTGACGGATGGAGCGGGCGATGAGATTCGAACTCACGACCCTAACCTTGGCAAGGTTATGCT
>NZ_JBELKF010000222.1:0-2919 GCF_042089775.1 Palleronia sp. | reverse complement strand
TGAACACCGGCGGCATCTACCGCGCGATCCTGACGCGGCAGATCAATGCCGGCGACCCGAAGGCTTCCGAGCATTTCTTTGGCTGGCTCCGGCCGCCGGAGATTCGCAAGCGCCGGACGGCCGAGAAGCGGCTCTTCGACACCGGCGATTACGACCACAACGGCGACGAAATCGCGATCTGGCGTGTCGACGAGCGTGGAAAGCTGCGTGGCGTACTGAAGACCATCTCCAGTGCCGAGCTGCTGGCGCGCATGCAGCGACCGGCGGTGGCGCCAGTCGAGGCCGGGCAGGGGGCCGAGAACCCCGAAGACCTCATCGCCCAGATCCACGCGCTGACCGGCGCGCATCTCGCTCGGACGGCGGCCTGACCATGCAGCTCGGCCGCAAACTACGCGGCCTCCAAGGTGGGCGCGTCGGCTTCATGTGTCCCGGCTGCGGGACGATGCACAAAGTGACCGTCGAGGGGCAGGGCCGTCCACACTGGGACTGGAACGGCGACGCCGACGCGCCGACCTTTTCGCCCTCGGTGCTGGTGGTGATGCCTGACCCAGACCGGCCGGGCGTCAACCTCTCGACCTGCCACAGCTTCGTGCGCGACGGCCGCATCCAGTTCCTCGGTGACAGCACCCATGCGCTCACCGGGCAGACCGTCGACCTCCCCGATTTCTACCCCGCTCAGAAAGGAGCATGACTATGCTACCCATCGGACAGATCGCCCTCGTGATCCGGATGCTGCTCTACCCGATTGCCGGGTGGATCGCCGGCACCGGTTTCGCTACCTTCGACCGCGCTACCGGCCTGCTGACCTTCGATGTCAGCAATATAGCTCAGATTCTCGCGGGCCTCGTGATCTACGCTGTGGCGTGGATCTGGTCGCGGATCGCCTCGGCGCGCGGTGGGGTCACCTGATGCCAGCTCGCGTTCTCGCTCTCAATCGATGTCAGATTTGAGCGCTGTCTTGCCCATCAAAACTGCGTCCACTGGAGTGATCCGGCGGGCGCGCCTTCGGCTTCCAGAGAGTAGTACGCTTGCCGAAATAGCCTTGCCGATCGCCATGTAGGAAACACCCGTTGCAGTCAGGGGGCCTGGTTTGCTCTACTGGACCAACTACACGGACGAAGGTAGAGGCGAGCGCTTGAAAGGTTGTTGGCATGAAAGGCCATGCTACCTCGGCCGCCCCAAAGCGCCAAGCCAAGGAGTTGCTCATGTCTTCAATTTCGAGCGCGTGCTCTCTCTTTCGCTATTCGAGCCCTTCTCGCGTGGCGGTTTTCTTTTGGGGCTTCGGCGCCGGTTCTCTGTCGATGGCGCTCTACGCTTCGATCGATAAGTGGCTCTTCGTATGAGCCCGGCCGCATCTGGGGCGAAGGGACTGTCAAAGGCGCTAAACTCCTAGCCTTTGGCCGCCTCACCTCGGGTTGAGGCGCGCTATCGAGGTGTCGTTCAAGGGCTGTAACAGCGCGCTCCATGAGGGGGCCATTCGAACGATTCTCTATATGTGTCAGCAGGACGCCGACGACTGTAGCCATCGCCGCCGCAAAATTGACGCCTATCCCAGCCCACGTTGTAAGGCGGCTCGCAGCATCAGGGTTCTGTGCGGCAACGTTCGCGATGACTGTTCGGGCGGGAGTGTCAGTATACTGTAGGACTTGAGATGCCGTGACGAGTGCCTCGGCGTCTCGCCGGCCGAACTTCGGATTTTGAACTAGAACAATGGCGTCTTGGAGTATTTCATAGAAGCCGTTCGGTACATGAGCCCACTGACCGCATCGAGGGCAACCCGCTCGACAGTCTGTCATCGAGATAACGGATCCAACAGGGCCGCCGAAGGCTGGGAAAACCAGACCGCACTTTTTACAAACTGCAGGAATCATATGCATAGATAGAACTTAGCGGTGCTCGCTACGGTTCACCAGATACAGGGCCTCACGCGTGAAGATTGCACGCGCGGCTTGGTATCCGTGCAGGCAGTCTGGATCCGAGCGACCGCGAAGATCGGCGGGGCCGCGGCTGCTGCCCGCCCGCGTCCTCACTCTCGATCTCTGTCTTGGGCCTTGCCCCTCACCGGCCAGATACAAGACCGCCCGCCGGAGGGAGCGGCGGGCGACTCTCGGTGAGAGTGACTGAACAAAACTGCTTGCAACCAAAGATCGACTGGAGGAGCATGCCTGCACGTAAAAAATGGTGTGAGGAATGGCATGGGTAGCACTGGATCTGGAAACTTCTCGGACTACCCCGGCTCGCGTCCCAAGAATGGAGCGCAAGGAGCCGGAGGTGGTGGCGCCAGTGGAGAAGACCGCTGCGGGCGGGCGTTTTCTTGTACGCTCGAAGAGGTGGAACAGTGCGAATACTTTGACGCGAACGGGGCCGTACCTCCGGTTGGCACCGTGCTATCCATCGAGCAGCGCGGTAGACTTTTCGCGATCGATGCGAGTGGACTGAGCGTCGGAGCGCTGCCGACCGGGCTAAACTACTTGGCCGACTGTATCGCTGCCGGCTTCACCTACGATGGGCGTGTAAATGCTTCAGCATCAAAGCCAGTGGCATCGGTTAGCGTCGACTTCGCGCCGCGTCGGACATGACGACTGATCAAGAACTCCTGTTGATCGGGGAGGTCTATATCGACTTCACCCTGCCTAAATCGGGAGCGGACAGTAAGCTTCGGCTTGGCGGTATCGTCCACGCCGCACGTGGCCTATGGGCAATAGGAACGGATTTCTCTGTCGCTGCAATATGCCCCGCTTATTTAGTCAATGAGGTCCGCGCTTATCTCAAAAGTCTAGGGTGCAGCAAGTTCATCTGGCTTGCGGAAGTGAAGAGTGCGCCGAACGTAATGATGATTGGAGATCCGACCGAACTCGCGGATCAAGCCTATCAAGACCTTTTGAGAGATGTAAAGGTTGTCGAATTTCTGGATAATAT
>NZ_JBELKF010000221.1:0-2928 GCF_042089775.1 Palleronia sp. | reverse complement strand
CGGGATAATGTAGCTACTGCAAATCTTCTTCCGTTTCGGGCGAACGGGCCAATTTTCGGCGTATGGCGAAATCCAAGTCTCGATTCACCTTCGCGGAGGTGGCTCGCCTGACGTCCACGGAGGCCGACGCGATTGCATTCGCCGAAAAACTCCGCTGGCGTGGCGAGATCACCTTTCACCGGTGCGCATTGAAAGATGTTTCGCGCCTCGGCGGCCGGCCAGGCCGCTACCGCTGTCGCGCCTGCGCACGACAGTTCTCGATCCGAACCGGCACGCCGATGGAGCGCTCTCGTCTGCCGGTCGCCACCTGGCTGCGGGCGCTCTGGCTCATCATGTCATCCTCGAAGGGTATCTCCTCGCTTCGTCTGGCCGACATGCTGGGTATCCAGCAGCGCATGGTTCCTGGCTCATCGGGTGCGGGAAATGATGGCGTGGGTTGTGCGCGCCCCGATCTCCGGCGAGGTGGTCGAGTTCGATGAGGTCTATGCCGGCGCGAAGCCACGCCAGAAGGCCGGGGGCGGCCCGACGGGGGTGAAGTCAGGACGCGGCCCACGGCGCCTTGTTCTGACTGCCGTCGTGCGCGGCGGGGAGGCGCGGTTCCGGGTCATAGCCAGCCATGGCAAAGACGACATCGGTCCCGCGGCCAGTGCTATGGTCCAGGCGGCGGGCACCTTCATGACAGATACGCTTCCCGCCTATAGCATGCTCGGAGCTGACAGGCGGTCGGTGAAGCATTCGGGCAAGGAGTTCGCTCGCACCGATCCCGACGGGACCTCGGTCCACGTCAACACCGCGGAGAGTCGCCATGCGGATCTGCGGCGCATGGTGCTTGGAGTCCGTCACTGGATCAGCCAGAAGCACCTCGACCGATATCTCGAAGATCTGGCGTTCCGCAGATCGCTCCGTGAGAGCGACGTGCTCGCGCGGCTCGGGGCCGCGCTGAGTTCTCCAGGGCGACTCTTCTACAGGAATTTGGTCGCAAGTTCCTGAGAATACTTCGGGATTTGAGCACTTGGCCAATATCTCTTGCATGTGCATCGGATGCGCCTATTCCAGCTTCACCCCATCGCGCCGCGAGCGCGATCATGGCTCGGTGCGCGCTCCAGTTCCGGGCGGCATCCCTGAGGCATCGGATAAGGGCAAGCGGGATCGCAAGCTACGGGCCGATGTTTTCGATGTGCCGGCCAATGCCGGTAAGGCGCAAGCAGTCTTCGATCTCTGGCCGCTCTGGCGGCGCGGTCTCCGCACCGAGGCCAATGTCGCTTGGCGCGCCATCATGGGCGGCCGCGCGCTGCGGACACGCATTCTGGCGCCGGCGGAAAAGAATGAGCCAGGGATCATGGTCTCCAAGGAGCGCATCGGCGCACAGGAGCAGCAGATAATCCGAGCGCAGATGGCCGGGAGCGTCGGCTCCTGGCTCTCCAACCGGCAAAATGACGTCCGCGACGCGATCACCCGACAGTTCACGCCGTCCCGATGGGGCGGTGCCGCGAAGCGGCGGTTCAATTCCCTGCCGGAAGACCGGCGCGCCGCCATAGAGACTGATCTCAACGATCTGCGGCACGAGCTCTACGTCATCAATCTCCAGAAGGCCTGGATGGTGCCTGACGGCACCGCGGTCATGCGCAAGGTGGGCAAGGCGCAGATGCCCGTCTCTGGCCGCGCCCGACGGCTGGCCCAGACGATCTTCCTCGGCATCGCATCGCGCCATCGCTGGCCCCGCTTCCAGCGCCTGGCCATGCGCTTCGACGAGCGGATGGGCATCGGTCCGCAACATGCGAAGATCTGGATCGAGCCGGCCGACCATGGCGGCCTCTTCGCATGGTGGCTACATGTCCGTCCCACGGGCACAAAGGCACCCGTGCTCCTGCCGATCCGCGGCTGGGGACGGGATCGCGACGACGGACGCGGCACGGGTCTCTTCAGGCCCGGCGTGCTGGGCAAGACAGTCAACATCTTTGTCGGTGACGATGGCCGCCTCAAGGCGGCGCTGACCCGGGACATGACAGAAATCTTCGCCGAGACGCGGGAGGCTTATCATCCGCTGACTGACGTTCTGTCGCTCGACTTCGGCGTCCGCAATCTCTTCGCCACGAACTACGGCGATCTTCTGGGGCGAAACTTCCGCGACAAGATTGGGCCTCTGGCCGATCGCGCTGACGCCGAGGCGGCACGGATGCAACGCGCGGGTAAGAAGCCTCGTGACAGCGCACTCTGGATCACGCTGGTGACGCGCCTCCGGGCAATGATCGAGACCGAGGTGAACCGGGCACTGAACCATGCCGTCGCACTTCATCGGCCGCGCGTGCTGGCCGTCGAGAAGCTCGACTTCCGCGGCTCCGGTCTCTCGCGCCGGATGAACCGGCTGCTGACGAACTGCGGCCGTGGCGCGGTGGCGAAGAAGCTTGCGGATCTGAATGCGCGCTACGGCATCGAGATCCACGAAGTGGAGCCGGCCTACACCTCGAAGACCTGCTCGTGCTGCGGCTATGTTGATGCCCGGCAGAGATCGGGAGAGAAGTTCCACTGCCGCCATTGCGGCAAAAAATCGCATGCGGACGTCAACGGCGCCCGGAGCATCGCCAAGGCGGTGACCGGTCAGCCGGCGGATCATGAGACGACTAAGGGGGACGGACGTTCCGCTCTCCCTGGCTCGTCATCGCCGCCGATTGGTTCACGATCGCGCAAGGCCTCGTCGTCGCCCCGGACCCGGAGCTTCACGCTCCGCGATCTGGTCCGGCACTTCGACGAGAGCATGACTGACCTCAGAGCGGTCTCACGACCGCGACGGGGAAAGTCGGCCGCCAGGGAGAGCGCCCCGGACCCAAGGTTGACCAACCCCTACTCGAAGCGCCACTCGGTGCTCCTGAAGGGGAAGTCAGATGGACCCCGAAATGACATAGCTGCTGAATTTGCAGTAGCTACATA
>NZ_JBELKF010000008.1:0-70122 GCF_042089775.1 Palleronia sp. | reverse complement strand
CTTTGCCGCCGCCCTGCATCCGGTTCATGAAATAGATCCAGACACCGATCAGCAGAAGGAACGGCAGGAAGGTCATCAACACCGTGGTGAAACCCGACTGCTCCTGAGGCTTGGCGTTGACGGTGACGTCGTTGGCGATCAGCCGATCCGTCAACTCTCCGCCCTCATCGGGGCGGATGGTCGAGTAATCCTGCCCATCGGCACCACGGAATAGCACGCGTTCGCCGTCAAGGGTCACGCTCGAGACCTGGCCGGATTCGACCTGCTCGACGAAGTCGGAATAGCTTACGGACCGGGCGTTCAGCGAGGACTGGCCACCGGAGAAAAGATTGAACAGGGCCAGAACCAGAAGGAAAAGAACGACCCAGAAGGCGATGTTACGCGCGTTTCCCAAGAAAACCTCCTGAGGTGGGACTACAGGGTGACCGGATCCGGTCACCCTGGGCTGACGCATTAAATAGACACTGCGCCCTACGATTCAATTACCTGGAGGCGGCGCGGCTATTTCGTCGCGGAATGTCGCCACGTCGGCCCTCCAGCCGTTGGGGTATCCCACCAGAGGCGCGGCCACCAGCCCGCTTTCCGACCACACCGCCGGGGTCGCCAGCAGAGCCGCGCGCGGCCGCCCCGTTTCGCGCCAATCGGGGCAGGCGGTAAGTCCTTCGGCGCCAAGGGCTTGGACACTCAACCCCGGCGTGTGCGGCCCGTGCAGCCGCCACCGCCCGTCCCACAGCGCCGTGGTGGGCGTCGAAAGGTCGCGGACGGCCGCGAATTCGCGGCTCAGGCGCAATCCCTCCCGACCCGGAACAAGCTGCACCCCGGCCAGGGTCGCAGGCCGCCCGGCCCGCGCCGCGGCCACGAAACGCTCCAGCTCGGCGCGCCGCGGCGGATAGGGTAGTCGGCCAATCCACCGGAGCGCCGCGGCATGAAGCCGCCGGACAAGCTCCTCCGGTGCGTCGAGGACAGCGGGCGCAAGCAAGAGGTCGCCTCCATCCTGCCGCACCCCGCGCTCCACGAGCCCGAGCACTCCCGCGTCCAGGGCGATTTGCGCTGCGCGCATCTGGTCCGCGACATCCGACAGGATGCCGACGTCGATCCCCAGCGGCGCCAGCGCGCCCAAGGCCTGCCTTGCGCGGGTGCGTTCATAGCTCGGGTCATCGTTCGAGGGGTCGTCGATCCACGTGAAACAGCGGTCGCGCAGAAAGTCCCGCAGCCCACCGCGGGACTGGTCCAGAAACGGCCGCAGGAACAGGATGTCGTCGTGGCGGAACGCCGGCGTCATGGCGGAAAGGCCGTCCACCCCGGCCCGGCGCGAAAGGCGCATCAGGAAGGTTTCGGCCACGTCGTCACGCGTGTGGCCCAACAGAACCGCCGAAAGGCGATGCGGGACAGCCCATGCCGCCAGCGCGTCCAGCCGCCCTTGACGCGCGCGGGCAGGCAGGTTCCCCGCCCTGTCCCACCGCCAGGCCAGCGTCTCGTGCGGGACACCTCGCACCGCGCAGAACCGAGCGACCTCTGCCGCTTCGTCCGCGCTTTCGGAGCGCAGGCCGTGGTCCACCGTCGCCACGCGCAGCTCGACGCCGGCTTCCAACGCCGCGGCGAGCAGGGCCATGCTGTCCCCCCCTCCCGATACCGCGACCCCGACCGGCCCTGGAACGTCCCGCAGCGCGGCCGCGACCGCGCCGGCGGGTGTCACGAACAGGACAGGCGCGACAGGGCCTCGTTGGCTTGCGTGGCGGCCCCGCTATTCGGAAAGCGGACGGGCACCTCGGCAAGGGTTGCGCAGGCATCGGCCCGCTGCCCCAGCTCGTCCAGCTTCAGGCCCAGTTGCAACAGCGCCTCGGGCGCCCGAGCGCCCTCGGGCTGCCCCGAGAACGACTCGAGATACGCGCGCGCCGCACCGGCATCGTCGCCCAGCTCGCTCAGCGCCTGCCCCCGCAGGAAATGCGCCTCGCCGTTCAGCGGGCCGCCCGTGTAGTTCTGGGTAAAGGTCTCAAACTGCTCTGCGGCGCTGCGAAAGCTACCGGAGTCGAGGGCCTCCTTCGCCCGATCGAACGACGCCTGTTCGCCGACGGCCATCTGCGCGCCGTCCGTCACCGGCTCGGCCGGGGCGGGCGTCGCCGGAGCGTCCCCCCCAAGGGGAGGCGTTTCGCCCAGCGTGGCGAAATCGCAACCCTCTTCGATCTCGCACAACCGAAAGCGCAGGTCGCCGATACGGTTCGTCCCGTCCGAGACGACCCGGTCGATCCGGTTCTCGATCTCTTCGGTGCGCCCCGTCAGGCGGCGCAGCTCGGCCTCCATCGCGTCGATCCGCTCGAGCGCGCCGGTGCCCTGCAGGTTCATGTTGGGCGCGCCTGTCGTGGACAGCTCGCGCTTGAGCGACTGGACCTCGGTGAAGAGGATCGAGACCTGCTGCTTGATGTCGGCCAGCGTCTGATCGTCCTGCGCCGTGGCGGCGCCGGGGATCAGGGCGGCGGAAAGGAGAAGCGCGCGCACCATCATGTCAGCTCGTCAATCCGCCGGCAGCGATCACCGTCACGGCGCGGCGGTTCTTGGCATAGCACGCCTCGGACGAGCACACCTCGAGCGGCCGTTCCTTGCCGTAGGTCACGGTGCGCAGACGGTTGGCCGACACGCCCTGGCTGGCGAGGAAGGCGCGGGCCGACTCGGCGCGGCGGGCGCCCAGCGCGAGGTTGTATTCCCGCGTGCCCTGCTCGTCGGCATGGCCTTCGATGATGGCGGTGTAGGACGGGTTCTGGGTCAGCCAGCGGGCTTGGCCCGTCAGCGTCTGGCGCCCGGTGTCGGACAGCGTGGAGGTGTCCACCGCGAACAGCACGCGGTCGCCGATCGTTTCGTTGAAGTATTGCGGCGAGGACGGGTCAAGCGCCCCTTGCGTCACGCCGCCCGCGCCCGGCAGGCCTGCTCCGGCCCCGCCGTCGACGCCCATGCCGGCACCACCCGCGAAGCGGTCGGGGTTCGAACAGGCGGCCAATCCGACCATGCACAGAACCAGACCCAGCTTTCCCATCATACGCATCAATGCGCTCCCTCGTTATGTTTCGTTCGTCCTAGCACCGTTCTGCGGCGCTGTTAACGGTCAGGGCAACAGTGGCGACCATGCAGGGTCGGACGCGCCCGCCGGCGTCTCGACCCGGCGCAGATTCCGCCCCGAGACGTCCACGGAATAAAGCGCCGAGGCCCCCCCCGCACCGGACGTCTCGCGCGTGAACATCAGCACCCGGCCGTTTGGCGCCCAGGTCGGCCCCTCGTCAAGGAAGCTCGCCGTCAGCAGGCGTTCCTCGCTGCCATCGGTGCGCATGACGCCGATATGGAAGCGCCCCTCGTTCTGCTTGGTGAAGGCGATCAGGTCACCGCGGGGGGACCAGACCGGCGTGCCGTAGCGACCCGCGCCAAAGCTGATTCGGCGCGCCTCGCCGCCATTCGCCGGCATGATGTAAAGCTGTGGCGTGCCCGAGCGGTCGCTTTCAAAGACGATCTGGCTGCCGTCGGGGCTGAAAGAGGGCGCCGTCTCGATCGAGGGCGCGTTCGTCAGCCGCTCGGGGCTGCCGCCGGGACGCACGCGATAGAGGTCCGTGTTCCCGCCCGTCGAGGCCGAGAAAATCACCGTGTTGCCGTCCGGCGCATAGCGTGGCGAGAAGGTCATCGACTCCGCCGGCACCTGCAGCGCCGACCGGCTGACCGAGCCCACGTTCATCTCGTAGATCTGCGGAAAGCCGCTTTCGTAGCTGGTGTAGAGCACCCGGTCGCCCGCGGGCGAGAAGCGCGGCGCCAGCACCAGCGCACCGCCATCGGTCAGATACTGCACGTTTGCGCCGTCATAATCCATCACGGCGAGGCGCTTCTGCCGGTCGTCCTTCGGGCCCTGCTCGGACACGAAGACCACGCGGCTGTCGAAATAGCCCGACTCGCCGGTGATGCGGCTGTAGACGGCGTCGGCGACACGGTGCGCGAGACGGCGCCAGTCGTTCTGATTGCCCTGAAGCTGCAGCCCCTCGCCCAGCGGCGCCTCCGAGAACACGTCGAACAGGCGGAACTTCACCGATAGCGAGCCGTCCGCGCCGGTGCTGACGGCCCCGGTGATCAGCGCCTGCGCGTTGATCGCCTGCCAGTTGGCATAGGTGACCGAAGGCGTGAACTCGGTCAGTTGGCTCACGAAGGCATCCGACGAAATCCGGCGGAACAGTCCCGTGCCCGTCAGGTCATCCGCGATCACCTGCGTGATACGGTCCGCCCATTGCTGGGCCTCGGGCGTCTCGGCGATGAAGGTCGGGATCGCAAAGGGCAGCGGTTCGACCACGCCCTCGGTGATCTCGATCCTCAGCGGCCCCTCTTGCGCCTGGGCCGCCATACCCACGGGCAGGGTCGCCAGAGCCGCCGCAAATAGCGTCGTCATCAGTTTCATGGGTATGTTCCCCCTCGTCTGTCCGTTCCGGTTCGGCATCCCCTGCCCTCACCTGACCCGCATCTCGGCGGGATTGAAAGTCACTTCGACTTGTTGCCACTGCGCGTATTTCTCGGGCGGCAGGCTGTAGCCGCTTCCTTCGACCGCGCAGCGCAGGATCGCGCGACGCCCCGAATCGTAGGCCGCCCGCTGCGCCGCATCCGACCCGCCCGTTGCCGAGACCTGCGTGATCGAGCTCGAGACCGGCATCCCGTCGGGCGTCATGTTGAAGCGGATCGTGACGTTCACGTTCGCCGCCTCGGACCCGACATCCACGTTCCAGCAGCGCCGGATCGCCAGGATGAAGTTCTGCCGCTCGCCTTCCGTGATCGGCGGGCCGGCCGGCATGCCCGGCGTCGCGCCTTCCTCGACCATTTCCTGCAGCCCCGCGATCGTCTCTTCGACGGCCGATTGCAGGTTGTCCGAGTTCGCCTCGACCACCTGCCCCTCGGTCTGGGGCGCTGGCTCGGGCTCTACCGGTTCCGATTCGGGTTCCGGCTCGGGTTCGACCGCGACGACCTGCTCGGGCCGTCCGCGCGGTCGGGCGGTCTGCGAAGGGGCGGCATCGGCCAGCGTGGTCGAGGGGTCCTCGGCCTCGGTCACGATCTCGGTCGTGGTTTCCTCGGGCGCTGCGGGGGCCTCTTCCTCGACCGTCTCCTCGATTTCGGGCTCGGGTTCGGGGGCGGTGGCCTCCTGCTGCTCGGGCGCGGTCTCGGCTTCCAGCGGCGGCGCGGGCGTCACCTCGTCGGCAACGCGCGGCGCGGCCTGCGGCGTATCGGTATCGTCCTGCGGCACGTCGGGCCGCTCGGGGCGCGGGGCGGGATCCAGATCGGGCGTGGGGACGGGCTCCAGCACCGGCTCGGGCTGCGGTTCGGGTTCGGGCGCAGGTTCCGGCTCTGGCTCTGGCTCTGGCGCCGCTTCGGGGGCGGGTTCGGCCACGCGCGGCTCTTCGGGGGGAGACTCTTCCTCGGGCGCCGCAGGGTCAACCGCCGCCGCCGGCTCCTCGGCCGACTCCATCGGCACGGGCTCGGGCTCCTCGGCCGTTTCGGGCCGGGTCAGCACCGCGAATTCCTCTTCGCTCATCACGGTCACTTCCGTCGACTCCACGGGCGGCAGGGGCTCGGACTCGAACCATCCCCCGAAGAGGAGAAAGAGGATCAGCGCACCATGCGCACTCCCGGATATGATGAGCGGCGTGTCCATGCCCCTGACGGGCCCCCTCGCCTACTGGTCCGACCCGTCGAGGCGCGGCCCGCCCGCATCCGTCACCAGACCGATCTGGTTGAAGCCCCCGGAATTCAGCGCCCCCATCACCTCGGCCACGCGCGAATACGGGATGCCACCATCCGCACGCAGGAACACCTTGCGGCTCTCGCGCTCGGCCGCGATGGCGCGCAACTGGCCGATCAGGTTCTCGCTCTCGGTCTCGTTGTCCATCAGCAGGACCTGCCCGTCAGCCGTCAGGGTGATCGTCAGCGGCTCTTCCTGTTCGGTCGGCAGCGCCTCGGCGGACGTCTCGGGCAGCTCGATCGGCACGCCAACGGTGAGCATCGGCGCCGAGACCATGAAGATGATGAGAAGCACCAGCATGACGTCCACGAAGGGCGTCACGTTGATCTCGGACATGGGGCGCACGCGGCTGCGCCGCCGCCCCCGGCTTCCGCCCTTCTCCTTCGAGATGACGCCTGCCCCCATGTCAGCTGTCCAGCTGGCGCGACAGGATGGTCGAGAACTCGTCCGCGAAGGCCTCGTACTCACCCACGATCCGGCCCTGGTCCGCCGAAAGCTTATTGTAGAAGATTACCGCCGGGATAGCCGCGAGAAGGCCAAGACCCGTCGCCAGCAGCGCCTCGGCGATACCCGGGGCCACGACGGCAAGGTTGGTGTTCTGCTGCTCGGCAATATCGATGAAGGCGGTCATGATGCCCCAGACCGTACCGAACAGGCCGATGAAGGGCGCCACGGATCCGATCGTGGCGAGGATCGGCAGACCGCTCTCCAGGTCCTCGGCCTCGCGCGCGATGGTGACGTCCATCGACCGCTCGATCCGGGCCTGCGCGCCGGGGATCATCCGCCCGTCATTGCGGTGGGATCGCTGCCATTCGGCCATGCCGGCCGCAAACACGCTGGCGGCGCGGCCCGACGGTTCCGGCCCCAGCTTGCGATACAGGTCGTCCAGCGGCTCGCCCGACCAGAAGGCGGCGTCGAACCGCTCGGCCTCGGCCCGGGCCTTGCGATAGCTCAGCGCCTTGCGGATCGCGATGGTCCAGGACCAGACGCTCGCCGCGATCAGCATGAGCATCACCAGCTTCACCAGCAGCGAGGCGCGGGCGAAAAGCGCCCACATGGAGAAATCCACCTGTGACGCGGCCGCGAGTGCTTCCGTTTCCATATGTCCTGCTCTTTACCTGCCGTTCGGATCCGTTCGCGGACCTCGTTGCGCTCTTACCTACAGCCATTCGACGGAAAAAGCCACATAATGCGCACGATGGAGTGAGACGGACCGTCCCGCGCGCCACTTGGGCAGGAAGTTGCCAAGCGACCGCCTCGCGCTGCGGGCTGGCATGCAAGCCCCCGCACCCCTATCTGGCCGACAAGGGACGCAAAGGAGCAGGCATGATCGGAGAGGCCATCGACGGCGTGACGACCCGCGCAGAGGCGCTGGCGCGGGACCTGACCGGGCGCTTCCAGGGCAACACGATCCGCCTCGGCGTCACCGGGCTCAGCCGCGCGGGCAAGACGGTGTTCATCACGTCGCTCGTCGCGAACCTCCTGAACCGCGGACGGATGCCGGGGCTGACCGGCGTCTCGACCGGCGCGATCCGGGCCGCCTACCTCCAGCCCCAGCCCGACGACACCCTCCCCCGCTTCGATTTCGAAACCCACCTCGACGCCATGACCGGCGCCGAACCACACTGGCCCGAAAGCACCCGCGCCATCAGCGAATTGCGCCTGTCGCTCAAGGTCCAGCCCGGCGGCCTGTTGGGCGGGGTCCGTGGGCCGCGCACCCTGCATCTCGACATCGTGGATTACCCGGGCGAGTGGCTCCTCGACCTCGGCCTGCTGGAAAAGAGCTTCGCCGACTGGTCCGAAAATGCGCTGACGCGCGCCCGCCAGCGCACGCCCGGCGCCGCGTTCCTCGCCGCGCTGGCCAAGGTCGACCCCGACGCCCCCTTCGCCGAACCCGATGCCGCCCGCCTCGCGGATCTCTGGCGCCGCTACCTGACCGACGCGAAAGAGGCCGGCTTCTCGGACTGCTCGCCCGGCCGCTTCCTTCTGCCCGGTGAAATGGCCGGCTCCCCCGCCCTGACCTTCGCGCCCCTGCCCCCGTCCGAGGCGCCCAAGGGCTCGATGGCCCGCGAATTCGAACGCCGCTTCGAGGCCTATAAGCGCGAGGTGGTGAAGCCGTTCTTCCGCGCCCATTTCGCCCGGATTGACCGGCAGGTGGTGCTGGTGGATGCGCTCGGCGCGATCCATGCGGGGCCGCAGGCGGTGGACGACCTGCGCGTCGCGATGACCGACATCCTGACCGCCTTCCGCCCCGGCCGAAACGCCTTCCTGTCAGAGATCTTCCGCGGCAAGCGTGTGGAAAAGATCCTCTTCGCCGCCACCAAGGCCGACCACATCCACCACACCCAGCACGGCCGCCTCACCCGTATCATGGAGGCGCTGACAGACGACGCCCGCCGCCGCGCCGACTATGCCGGCGCGCGCACCGCATCCATGGCCCTCGCCTCGCTGCGCACGACGACCGAGGACACCGTCCCGCACGAGGGCGGCACCCTGGACGTGGTCCGCGGCCGGCTCGAGGACGGCCGCCGCGCCGCCTTCTGGCCGGGCGAGCTGCCCGAAGACCCGCAGGCCCTCCTGTCCCAAGGCCGCCGGGGCGAAGCCGCATGGCTCGACGGGGATTACGAAGTGATGCGCTTCGTCCCCCAGGGCGGCGTGATGAAACCGGGCGAGGGGCCGCCCCACATCCGGCTCGACCGCGCCGCCGACTTCCTGATCGGCGACAAGCTGTGATCCTGCGCCCCGCCCGCGCCTCGGACGCACCCGCGCTGGCGGCGATCCTGTCCGACTGGATCGACCGCACCGACTGGATGCCCCGCATCCACACCCGCGACGAGGATCGCGGCTTCCTGTCCTACCTCATCGCCAGCGCCACAGTCACCGTCGCCAGCCGCGCCGGACGTGCCATCGGCTTCCTCGCCCGGCGCGGCGACGAGATCCCGGCGCTCTACGTCGCCTCCCCCGGCGAAGGCACGGGAACCCTCCTGTTGCAGCACTCCCAAGCCACCCGGCCCGGCGGCTTCCGCCTCTGGACCTTCCGCGCCAATACCGGCGCCCGCCGCTTTTACGCCCGCCACGGCTTCCGCCCGCTGCGCGCGACCGAAGGCGACAACGAGGAAAAGCTGCCGGACGTCCTCCTTCACTGGCGCGCCCCCGCCCCCAAAAGGACCGGCTCATGGTGAAACGCCCCATCCTGATCGAAGAGCAGGACGACCCCGACCGCGCCACCCCGCACGAAGCGCCCCCCGTCCCCGACGACCTGCCCGGCACGGGCGAAGCTCCCTCAGGGCAGGCGATGCGCACGATGGCGGCCCTCGCCTCGCGCCCCCGCTCGGCCCTTGGCGCGTGGTTCTGGCGGATGCTGGGCGCGACGCTGCTGTTCATGCTGTCGGTCGCCACCTGGGCCGCCATCGACGCGATGCTGGCCCGGTCGGTCATCCTCGGCTGGATCGCGACGGTCCTCGTCGGCGGCCTCGTCATCACCGCCGTCGGCCTCGCCGCCCGCGAACTGCGCGCCCTCGCCCGGCTCAAGCGCGTCGGCTCGATCCAGCTCGAAGCCGCCGAGGCCGCCCGCGCCAACGACCTCAAGACCGCGCGCGACGTCGGCCGCCGCCTCGTCGCGCTCTACGCCCACCGCCCCGAGCTTGACTGGCACCGCGCCCGGTTCGAGGAGCGTGCCCCCGACCAGTTCGACGCCGACGCGCTCCTGGGCCTGGCCGAACACGAGCTGCTGGGCCCCCTCGACCTCGCCGCCCGGATCGAGGTCGAGGCCGCCGCCCGCCAGGTCGCCGCCGTCACCGCCGTGGTGCCGCTGGCGCTGGCTGACGTCGCCGCCGCCTTCGTATCGAACCTGCGCATGATCCGCCGCATCGCCGAGATCTACGGCGGCCGCGCCGGCACCCTCGGCGCCTGGCGCCTCACCCGCGCCGTCTTCACCCACCTCGTCGCCACCGGCGCCGTGGCCGTGGGCGACGACCTGATCGGCTCGGTCGCGGGCGGCTCGATCCTGGCCCGCGTCTCGCGCCGCTTCGGCGAAGGCGTCGTGAACGGCGCCCTGACGGCCCGCGTCGGCGTCGCCGCGATCGAGGTCTGCCGCCCCCTGCCCTTCGCCGCCGCCGAAAAGCCGCAGGTGCACCGGATCATCGGCCGCAGTCTTTCTGGCCTCTTTCCGCAAAGTCGCGCAGACTGACGGAACCGCGACCGGCCAGAGGCCTTTACCGTCCATTCCACCCAGGGGCGCCCGCATGTCGAACGAGACCGTCTCTGCCGATCCCATCGATCCCGACGCCCTGGCCGAGGAGCTTGCCCGCGCAGCAACCGTGCGGGAATTGCAACGCATCCGCGGCCTGCTGACGATCGCGGTACTGATCGGCCTCACCGTCGCATGCTTCTTCGCGCGAGACGTGCTGCTGCCGATCATCCTCGGCATCATGGTCTCGCTGACCCTGTCGCCGGTGGTCCGCTGGGCGCAGCGCCGCGGTGTCACGCCGCCGCTGACCGCCGTCGCGCTGATCCTGATGCTCGGCGGCATCCTCGGCGCGTCGGGCTACGCGATGAGCGAGCCCGTCACCAACTGGGTCCAGAACGCCCCCGAGATGGGGCGCGAGGTGCAGCGCAAGCTCGCCGGCATCTTCGAGTCGGTCGAGAAGGTGCAGGAAGCTTCGGACCAGGTCGAAGAAATGGCCACGGACGCAGAGGCCGGGGTGCAGAAGGTCGTGCTCGATCAGCCGGGCCTGCTGAACTCGGCCGCAAGCTACGCCGCCTCGATCGGAACGACGCTGGCGGTGGCGCTGGTCCTTGCGCTGTTCCTGCTCGCGTCCGGGGACCTGTTCTATACCAAGATCGTCGAGTCCTACCCCCGCCTGTCGGAAAAGAAGCGCGCCCTGCGCATCGTCTACGGGGTTGAACGTGCGATCTCGCGCTACCTGCTGACGATCACGGCGATCAACGCGGGCCTCGGCCTCACGGTCTTCGCCGCCCTCTGGGCGCTGGGGCTGCCCAACGCGTTCATCTGGGGCTTCGTCGCGTTCGTGTTCAACTTCCTGCCCTTCATCGGCGCGATGGCGGGGACCGTGCTCGTGGGCTTCTACGCGCTCGTGACGCTCGACACGGTGGGCTATGCCCTTCTGATGCCGACCGTCTATCTCACGGCAACCAGCATCGAGGGGCAGTTCGTCACGCCCACCATCCTGGGCAAGCGGCTGAACATGAATACCGTCTCGGTCTTCCTGACGGTTGTGTTCTGGGGCTGGCTCTGGGGCATCGCCGGGGCGCTGATGGCGGTGCCGTTCCTCGTGATGGTCAAGGTCATCTGCGACAATGTTCCAAGCCTGCGCACGTTCGGCAGCTTCCTCGGGGGCGCCGACACTGCCGTCGCCGCCCCGGCCGAACGCAGCACGGCCTGACCTACATCTCGTCGCGCCAGCGGTGAACGGGGTCGAAGCCGACCAGCTTCCGGGCCTTCTCGATCGAATACATCGTCTCGTCCGGCGCCATCTCGTGCTTGAACGGCACGCCCTGATAGAACCGTTCTGCGATCTCGGCACTGGTCAGGTCAACGCTGGCATCTGGATTTGCGACGTTGAACACCTGATAGCCCAGACCATCGGTCTTGAGGCAGCAATCCACCATCCGCCCAAGATCGCGCGCGTCGATATAGGCAAAGATGTTGCGGCGGCGCAGGTCGGGATTGTCGACGAAGGCCGGGAACATCTGCGCATACTCGTGCGGCTCGATCACGTTGTTGATCCGCAAGCCATAGATGTCCGCCTTGGATCGCTGCTGGAACGACCGCCCCGTCGCCTCGTTGCAGACCTTCGACATGGCGTAGCTGTCGCCCGGCACGGTCGGGTGCTCTTCGTCCACGGGGATGTATTCGGGCTTGCGCTCGCCATCGGCGAAACAGATGCCGTAGGTCGTCTCGGACGAGGCGAAGATCACCTTCTTCACCCCAAGCCCCACGGCCGCCTCGATCACGTTGTAGGTGCCCATGGTATTGGTGCGGAACGTCTCGTTGTCGGACGTGATCATGATCCGCGGGATCGCGGCAAAATGGACCACCGCATCGTAGGGCCGCACACCGTTGCCGCCCTCAAGCTCGTCGAAATCGGCCGGCTGGGTCAGCGCGTTCCACACGGTCACGGGCTCGGTCAGGTTCTTCACCCCCGGCACGTCCAGCGGCACCAGGTCAAGGTTCGTGACCTCGTGCCCCTGCTCAATCAGGTAGGGAACCACGTGACGACCAGCCTTGCCGCTGCCGCCGGTGAACAGGATTCGCATGGGTCTTCTCCGCTTGAGATACCGGACCCAAGCTAGCCGACGGGCGCGCGAGGTAAAGCCGGACGACCGGGCGCGACCACAAGCCTTTATGGGCGCGGGGGAACCAGCCATACTCGGCCTGCAACATGAAAGGCTGGTCATGCCCCTGGCCCTCTACACCTTCGGGATGTTCGCCAGACCGGCAGAAGATCCGGCCAATGCCGGATTCTACGAGTTGAACGCGCCGGTCTTCGACCGCGTCGACAGCGCACCCGGCCTCATCGCCCGCTCCGGCTACGCGGCCGATCCCGGCCCCGATCCATGGGGACCGGAAGTCTATCCGCGCTTCTATGCCGAACGTGGAGACGGCTGGTCGCCCGCCACGTTGTCGTTGTGGACCGATCTCGAATCCTTGTTCTCCTTCACGTATTTCGGCCTTCATGCCGAGGCGCTCAAACGCGGGCGGGAGTGGTTCCAGACGCCCCGCTGGCCGCCGCTCGTGATGTGGTGGCATCACGGCAACGCTCGACCGACATGGGCCGACGGCGTCAGCCGCCACGAACACCTTCACGATCACGGACCGACGGCGACCGCCTTCACCTTCAAGACCGCGTTCGACGAAAGCGGCGCCCGGATCAAGCTCGACAAGCATCGTATCGATGCGCTTCGCACCTCCCACGGCGGTAGCTGACGACACTCTCCCGGCCGCGCCATCTTGCCCGGCCCCGCCGTTCCTGCGAGACTGCCTCAGCCCAAACCAAGAACATTGCGAGCAGCACCATGGCCGACGACCTTCTCAAAGGCGGGGAACCGCAAACCTACGACGCGTCCTCCATCGAGGTGCTCGAAGGGCTGGAACCCGTCCGCAAGCGTCCCGGCATGTATATCGGCGGCACCGACGAACGCGCGCTGCACCACCTCGTCGCCGAGGTCCTCGACAACTCCATGGACGAGGCCGTCGCCGGTCACGCCAACCGCATCGAGGTCGAGATGCACGAGGATGGCTCCTGCACCATCCGCGACAACGGCCGCGGCATCCCCACCGACCCGCACCCCAAGTTCCCGGGCAAATCCGCGCTCGAGGTCATCCTCTGCACCCTGCACGCGGGCGGCAAGTTCTCTGGGAAAGCTTACCAGACCTCGGGCGGTCTGCACGGCGTCGGCATCTCGGTGGTCAACGCGCTGTCGGACCATGTCCGGGTCGAAGTCGCCCGCGACCGCCAGCTGATGGCGCAGGAATTCAGCCGCGGCAAACCCACCGGCCCCATCGCCCCCGCCGGCGCCGCCCCCAACCGCAAGGGCACCTCCGTCACCTTCCACCCCGACGCCGAGATCTTCGGCACGCTCAAGCTGAAGCCCGCGCGTCTCTTCAAGATGATCCGGTCCAAGGCGTACCTCTTCTCGGGCGTGAAGATCCTCTGGAAGTCGCAGATCGACGACGGCGAGACCCCGACCGAGGCGACCTTTCACTTCCCCGGCGGCCTGTCGGACTACCTCAGGGAAACGCTCGGCCAGTCCGCCACCTACGCCGACACTCCCTTCGCCGGCTCGGTCGACTTCAAGGACGCGCCGGGCAAGGTCGAATGGGCGATCAACTGGACCCCCGCCCGCGACGGCTTCATCCAGTCCTACTGCAACACGGTCCCCACCCCCGAGGGCGGCACGCACGAGGCCGGCTTCTGGGCCGCGATCCTCAAGGGCATCCGCTCCCACGGCGAGCGTGTGGGCAACAAGAAGGCCGCCAACATCACGCGCGAGGATCTGACGGCCGGCGGCTGCGCCCTCGTCTCGTGCTTCATTGCCGAGCCCGAATTCGTCGGCCAGACCAAGGACCGCCTCGCCACCAACGCCGCCCAGCGCCTTGTGGAAACCGCGATCCGCGACCGCTTCGACACCTGGCTTGCCGCCGACACCAGGGCCGCCACCGCGATCCTCGACTACCTCGTGCTCCGGGCCGAGGAACGCCTCCGCCGCCGGGCCGAGAAAGAGACTCAGCGCAAGTCCGCCACCAAGAAGCTCCGCCTGCCGGGCAAGCTGGTCGACTGCACCGCCAAGAACCGCAAGGGCACCGAGCTTTTCATCGTCGAGGGCGACAGTGCCGGCGGCTCGGCCAAGATGGCCCGCATCCGCGAGATGCAGGCCCTCCTGCCCCTGCGCGGCAAGATCCTGAACGTGCTCGGTGCCGCGTCGGCCAAGCTCGGCTCGAACCAGGAGATCAGCGACCTCTGCCAGGCGCTGGGCGTCAACATGGGGTCGAAATTCGTGCTCGACGACCTGCGCTACGACAAGATCATCATCATGACCGACGCCGACGTGGACGGGGCGCATATCGCGTCGCTCCTGATGACGTTCTTCTACACCCAGATGAAGCCGATGATCGACGCGGGCCACCTCTACCTCGCCTGCCCGCCGCTCTACCGGCTGACGCAAGGCGCGCGCCGCGAATACGCGCTGGACGAGGCCGAGAAGGACGCGTGGTTCAAGAAGGGCCTTGGCGGCAAGGGCAAGATCGACGTCTCCCGCTTCAAGGGCCTGGGCGAGATGGACGCCAAGGACCTCAAGGAAACCACGATGAACCCCAAGACCCGCAAGCTGATCCGTGTGAGGATCGACGAGCAGGCCGAGACCGGAGACCTGGTCGAACGCCTCATGGGTAAGAAGCCCGAGCTTCGCTTCGAGTACATCTCGCAGAACGCGAAGTTCGTGGAGGAGTTGGATGTATAATGGAATAGGCCGGGCATTGAGCCCGGCCAAATAACTTCGCGCGCCTCGCCGGTAGTACTCAGCCCCAGATCATCTGGAAGCCCCAAAGAATTACCCTAATCAATGACTCCCTGAAAGAAAGCCAAAGAGCACGAATTGCCTCAGTTGTTGCGAAACGATCGGCGGCCTTTCGACCAAACCTTAGCTTTCGCCTGTAGTCTGCTCTGAAGTCGAGCAGCCTCTCTTCTCGATCACGGTGCAAGAAGCCTGCGGCTCCGATTACCACCATGGTCCACTTTTTAGGCCGTCGAGGCCTTTTCTCTCTGAGATGCACCCAGCATTTCCTTCTGCTGCACGCCTTGAGAGTGCCGTACGCTGTCGGTCAAATACTGCAGGCCGTGCGCTGTGAGATTGTATATCCGACGCGTCCGGCCTCTACGGCCTGCAGATCTCGCGAAATCCTTATGTGAGGCCAAAAGGCCTAAGCTCTCCAGCCGCGAAAGTGCGGCATAAACTTGAGCCATGTGGATTTCCCGTTCCTCTTTTTCCTCCAAGTAATTCCTAATATTCATTCCATAGGCATCATTCTTAAGCCTATGAACTGCACTAAGGGTTATTTCTTGGAAGTCTCCGATGAGAAGGTTCATCGTTTCTCTCCGATCGAAGTGTTCACCCCAATGGAGTTCGATCACCACAAGAACACCCACGTGTTCTTGATTGGTATATATTCCAATGTTGCATAGCCTTCTCCTTTTCCAGCTTTCACAGCGCATTTGGCCGTAGGAGCTCACCTCCCACGGATACAGAGCTAGCGCCTTCTCGCTCCGATACTTGTTATATAATAGGCACTGCGCAGTTCATCAAGTGCTCTACGACAAAACTTAGCTTCAACCGCCAGGCCCATTGAACCCGATCACGGTCCCTTACCCTAAACCCGGCCCCCGCTCCGCTTTCCCAGATCCTCGACCTCGGGAAAGCGGTCCTGACGCACCGCCTCCAGAAAGGCGCGGCCACGGTCGACCTTTTCGCCGATAGGAAAACCCTCCCACGCGTCGCCATATAGATCGCGCAGCCGGAACTCTCCCGGCTCCGTCGCGTCGATCTGCTCTTGCAGCCGCTCGGCCTCGTCCTGAGACAGCCTCCGCCTCACAGGAACGCCAGCACCACCAAACACACCGCCGGGATCGCCATCTGAACCGGCCGCAGCCGCGCGAACCAGCGCGGCGCCTCGCCCCTCCGCGCCGCCAGCGGGTCCAGCACCGTCAGCGCCGCGAAGGCCCCCGCCAGCACCAGCGCGCCCAGGGGCGGCACCAGCACCAGCGACAGGAACGCCGCCGAGAACAGGCCGAGCATCTCTGCCAGCACATGCGGCCGCGGCCCCTCGGGCAGGGCGAACGAGAATCCCCGCCGCACCCCCGACACGAAGATCACGATGCTCGCCCCCCACAGGACCGACAGCCGCAGCGCCAGCTCGTCCAGCCACGGCGGCCCCACCCAGACGCCAAGAAGCGCCACGACGAAGGGCACCATCGGCCCCCAGCCAAAGACATGCGCGTCCCACGGGATGCTCTTCCGGTCGGGTCTGTTCGCCTGTTCATCCATGTGGCCCCAGCGCAAAGGCGTTAAGGCCGGTTCCCCGGTCCGTGCGCAATCCTTACGAATCGCCCCCGAATCACCCGCCGGCGCCCCTCCGGCACCGCGCACACGAAGATCTCACGCTGTTCTCACGCGACTCCTACGCGGTTCATACGTTTCTCCGACGACAGGCGCGTGGGATTCTGGCGGTTAACGCCAGCCCGGCGCACAAGGCCACCGATGCCGATCCGCAACAGCTTTACACGTTATGATTGCATTCCCGTACCCGGACTTTGCCGGCGCGGCGATCCGTGCCTAGCTTGTCGGGTCGTCGACCACGGTGGTTCGGCGGTTCCTCCCTGAAGGACTGGCCACGCCTCTGGGCGTGGCCCTTTTCAGCCCCCGTCCCCCTTCAGCGCCCGCAGCGCCGCCGGCATCCGCCGGACCGCCCCGCTCCGCCAGTCGATCGCCACAAGCTCCACCTGCGCCCGAAACAGCGTCTGCGCGCCTCTTCGCACGACCTGCTCCAGCCGCACCCGAACGCCGCTCGCCTCCACCAGCGCCGTCGTCACGTCCAGCACGTCATCCAGCCGCGCCGGCGCCAGGAACTCCGCCTTGACCCGCCGCACGGCAAAGACGGTTCCCTCCTCGCGCAGCGCCACCTGGTCGATCCCCAGCTCTCGCACCCAATGCGAGCGCGCTCTTTCTATGTACTTCAGGTAGTTGGCGTGATAGACGATCCCGCCCATGTCGGTGTCTTCGTAGTAGACGGTTACCGCAAAGCTCATCCCTCGCCCCCGATCCGCGCCGCCAGCCGATACGCATGCGCCGCATCCGTCGCCGCCCGCGGCAGCACCGGGTCATAGGCCGCGCCGATCAGGCGCCCGATCTCGGGGCGCAGGATGACCGTCCCATTCGGCGCCTCGGCCAGCGCCGACCGGTCCGAAAACGCGGTATCCGACCACAGCAGGATCGTCTGGACCACCTGCGCCAGCGCCACCGTTTCGGCCGGCAATTCGGCCATCTCGCCGCTCATCCGCACGAAGACGAAGGCCGCCCGGATGGCGCCATCCCCTTCGAAACGGAAGGCGCGGTACTGGTTGGCGTCGACCTCTTCCAGGCGCGGCAGCAGCGCGTCAAGATCCGGGATCAGCCGACCAAGGTCGGGGACGTGCCGCAGCTCGTCCCACTCGCGCAAAAAGAAAAACAACAAATTCACGCCCAGCTCCGGGTCCGTCTCGACCACCGGATGCCGCGCAAGCTCCGTCACCGCCTGCAGCGCCCCCTTCACCACCGCAAGCGTCTGATCCTCGATCCCGAACACCACCGGCGCAATCGGTCTGCCCCAACGGGCAAAAATGTAACTGCCATCCGCGCGGGTAAAGAGCCGCGCAACCTCGTCAGGTGTCATGGAGCCTCCGTTCTTCGGCAATGCGACGCGTGCCTACAGCAGGGCCATGCGCCGGTCACGTGTCGAACAGATCCCCGTCCGAAACACGTGGCGGTCGAAGTCCCAGGTGAGACCACGCCCGCGGCGCCAGCATCCGCCCGCGCGGCGTTCGCTGCACGAGGCCCTGCTGCAGCAGGAACGGCTCGATCACCTCCTCGAGCGCATCACGGCTTTCGGAGAGGGCGGCGGACATGGTTTCGATCCCAACGGGGCCGCCATGGTAGTGCTCGGCGATCAGCCGAAGGTAGCGTCTGTCCGCCCCGTCGAGACCGATCTCATCCACGCCAAGCCGCGTCAGCGCCGTATCCGCGATATCCCGGGTCAGCCGTCCGTTCCCCTCCACCAGCGCGAAGTCGACGACCCGCCGCAACAGGCGCCCGGCGATCCGGGGCGTGCCGCGGGCTCGAGTGGCAATCTCGCGCGTGCCCTCCGGCTCGCTATCCACACCAAGAAGCCGCGCACCCCGCGCAACGATGGCCTGCAACTCGTCCACAGTGTAGAATTGCAGGCGCACAGGGATGCCGAAGCGGTCCCGCAGCGGCGTCGTCAGCAGGCCCAGGCGCGTCGTGGCCCCGACCAGCGTGAATGGCTGCAGCTCGATCCGCACGGTCCGGGCGGCAGGCCCCTCACCGATCACGAGGTCGAGCTCGAAGTCCTCCATGGCGGGATAGAGCACCTCCTCGACCACCGGATTCAGGCGGTGGATCTCGTCGATGAACAGGACATCCCGCGCCTCAAGGTTGGTCAGGATCGCCGCGAGGTCTCCCGCCTTGGCCAGAACCGGGCCCGAGGTCATGCGGAAGTTGACTCCCAGCTCCTTCGCCATGATCTGCGCCAGCGTCGTCTTCCCTAGGCCCGGAGGTCCGTGAAACAGGGCGTGGTCCATTGCCTTGCCGCGCATCCGCGCGCTTTCGATGAAGACGCGCAGGTTCGAGCGCGCCTCGGCCTGCCCGGTGAACGCATCCAGCGTCTGCGGGCGCAGCGCGTGGCCCTCATCCTCGGGCAGCGGCTCGGGGCGGAGCGTCGGATCTGCACCTGTCATTGGCAACACCATCCCCGAGGGCCCGAGGCACTCATGCCGGTGCCAGCCGCTTCAGCGCAGCACGGATCAGGGTCGCGGTATCGGCATCGGGCGTCTCGGCAGCCGCCTCGGCTGTGGCGCGGGCAGCCTCGGCGGGAGTGTACCCGAGGTTCGACAGCGCCGACATCGCCTCGGCCTGGGCCGCTGCGCTGCCGGTGCGATGGGGCGCTTCGGTGGACGGGGCGGCCGCGCCGGTCGAGGCTTGCCCGGCGTCGATCACGGGCGCCGGCTCCACGTCGGATACCGCGCCGCCCTGCGCGCCCAAAGCCATGACGGCGGGCGCCTTGTCCTTCAGCTCGTTCACCACGCGGGCGGCGATCTTGGGTCCCACCCCCGGCGCGGCCCGGATTGCGGCGCTGTCTCCCAGCGCGATGGCCCGGCTGACGCCCTCTGGCCCCAAAGCGCCGAGGATGGCGAGAGAGGCGCGCGCACCGATCCCCTGGACGCTCATCAGCAGGCGGTGCCACTCCTTCTCCAGAAGCGACGGGAAGCCGAAGAGCTGCAGCAGATCCTCGCGCACCAGCAGGTCGGTGAACAACGACACCGCCTCGCCCGGTCCGGCCAGCGTCAGGCGCGTCCTCTCCGAGACGTAGACGACGTAGCCCACGCCGCCGACGTCGATCAGCACGTGGTCGTCGCCCAAATAGCCGATCCGTCCCTGAAGCCGGCCGATCATGCGCGCACCGTGGCCCAGGCACGGGCCGTCGACAGGTGCACGGCGTGGCACAGCGCGATGGCAAGCGCATCGGCGGCGTCCGGCCCTTCCGGGACCGCGCCCGGCAGCTGCATGCGGACCATGTGGTCGATCTGCTCCTTGGCCGCGTGGCCCACGCCCACCACCGTCTTCTTCACCTTGTTCGGCGCATATTCCCCGATCGACAGCCCCGCCTCGGCCAGCGCCAGAAGCGCCACACCGCGCGCCTGACCGAGCTTCAGCGACCCCGCACCGTCGGAATTCACGAAGGTCTGTTCGATCGCGGCGGCCTCGGGCGCATAGAGGGCAATCACCTCGGTAAGTTGCCGGTGAAGCGCAACGAGCCGCAACGCCAGCTCCTGTTTTCCGTCCGAGCGGCAGAGTCCATTCGCCACGTGGCGCATCCGGCTGCCATCTGATTCGATCACACCCCAGCCCATGGTGCGAAGACCCGGATCGACCCCGAGAACGCGCATGCTGCCTGCCCTTTTATTCGTTGTTTTGCGAAGGCTAGCACGAATGGGGAACACGCGCCAAGCGGTCGGTTTCCGACCCCCCGCCTTCCGGTTGCGACGCAGAAGTCGAATTGCGACATCGCCCTGTCGAAATACGACATTCTGCATGCGACATTTCCCCTATTATTTCAGCCACTTGGCACCTTGATCTCGCGGTTCGGGCGAAGCACATGGGCGCCATATGGCAACCGTCATCAATGCAAGGAACGATCCGATGGCGCTTTACGATCTTCACCGCTCTTCCGAAACGCCCCGCACAACGGTTCTGGCCTACCGCGTGGCGTCCCTCGTCTTCGCTCTTGCGGACGGCTTCAGCACGCGGCGCGTTCGCCGCGCCTCGCGTGCACTGATGCGGCTGAGCGACTGGCAGCTTGCCGATATCGGCCTCACGCGGGCCGACCTGTCCCGCCGCTGAGCCGCACGCCGACACGCGACAAGGTCTCCCGCCGCAAGACGCGGCGGGAATGCCCCAAAGCGTCAGGCCAGACGCATCGTCAGCGTGGTCCAGTCGCCAATGACGTCCGTTTCGACCACGTCATAGCCGTTCTGGCGGTAGGCCGACACGACCTCCTCGGCCTGCGGGTTTAGAATCCCCGACAGGATCACGTGCCCCCCGGCGCTGGAATGCGATGCCATAGCGGGCGCGAGATCGATCAGCGGCCCCTTCAGAATATTGGCGAAGATCAGGTCGTAGGGTGCGGCGCCTTCGATCCGGGGGTGGTCGAACCCCGTCGCCTCAAGGCAGATAACCCGCCCGGCCAGGCCGTTCAGCGCGACATTCGCCTCGGCCACATCCACCGCGACCTCGTCGATATCCGAGGCGATCGGCACCACCGGCAGCGCGCTCGCGGCGGCCATCGCAAGGACCGCTGTGCCGCATCCGATATCCGCCACGGTCGTCGGCGCGACCCCGGCCGTCAGCAGCCGGTCGAAGGCGACGAGACAGCCCTTGGTCGTGCCGTGATGCCCGGTGCCGAAGGCCATGGCCGCGTCCACGAGCAGCGGCACGCAATCCGCGGGCACCTTGTCGGCATCATGCGAGCCGTAAAGAAAGAACCGCCCCGCCTCGACCGGAGCAAGCTCGCGGCGGACCTTGTCGACCCAGTCGATCTCGGGCAGTTCGGACACGGTGAACGGGCGGGCCGAGAACGTCGCGGCCAGCAGCGCCAGCCCCGCCTCGTCAGGCGCCTCGGTGAAGTAGCCGCCGATCTCCCACAGGCCCGAGCC
Organism: Palleronia sp.; assembly: GCF_042089775.1. Classification (NCBI taxonomy): domain Bacteria; kingdom Pseudomonadati; phylum Pseudomonadota; class Alphaproteobacteria; order Rhodobacterales; family Roseobacteraceae; genus Palleronia; species Palleronia sp. The sequence continues at coordinate 48,867 of NZ_JBELKF010000008.1, read as the reverse complement.
GTCCTCCATTTCGAAGACGCCGACCCCCGCCGGTTCGGGGTCGAGCCGTTCCATGGCCTCGCCAAGGGCCTTCGCGTTCATCTCGTCCGGCACCAACGTCAGGGCAGTGTAGGTGGGCATGGGGAAACCTTTCGAGCGTGCTGTCTCAGAGAATAGATCCGGTCGGATAACGCATGGAAGAGCTACGCTCGCAAGGCCGCTCATGTCGAGGGGCGGTTCCGCGACCCTCTTGTGGTGAAGCCACAGACCTGCCCTACCTGCCTCACGATGGACATGCAGGTGAGGACCATGGTGATCGAACTTCATTGCTTCGGAGAAAGCGGAAACGCCTACAAAGCGGCCTTGCCGATGGAACTGGCCGGCGTGGAATGGCGCCCCGTCCTCGTGGACTTCTTCAACGGCGCCACCCGCAGCGAAGAGTTCCGACGCCTGAACGTCATGGGCGAGGCCCCGGTCATGGTCGATGGCGACCTCATCCTGACGCAATCGGGCGTTATGCAGCAGCACATCGTCGAGAAGACGGGTCGCTTCGGCGGCGCCGACGTGGCGGAGGCGCGCGAGGTGTTGCGCTGGCAGTTCTGGGACAATCACAAACTGTCGGCCCAGGCGGGGTCGACGCGCTTCCTGATGAACTTCCTGCCCGAGGAGAAACGCCCGCAGCCGGTCATCGAGTTCATGCAGGGACGGCTCCGCGCCGCCTACAAGGTGCTCGACTCGCACTTGACGGGACGGGACTGGATCGTGGGACGGGACGTCACAGTCGCGGATTTCTCGTGCTGTTCTTATCTCTTCTATCCAGAACCCTTCGGCTTCGACCGGGCAGACTGGCCCGAGATCGACCGGTGGCTCGGGAACATCCAGTCCCTGCCGGGCTGGAAGCACCCCTACGATCTGATGCCCCGCGGGGCTTGAGAGGAGGAAGAGATGACTGAGGCCTATATCTACGACGCCGTGCGCACGCCGCGTGGCAAGGGCCGCAAGGACGGTAGCCTGCACGAGGTCACCTCGGCACGCCTGTCCGCGGTAACGCTGAACGCCCTGAAACAGCGCAACGGCCTTGAGGGTCACGCGGTCGAGGACGTGATCTGGGGCAACGCCACCCAGGTCAAGGAGCAGGGCGGCTGCCTTGCGCGGACGGCCGTGCTGGCTTCGGATCTCGACCAGTCGATCCCGGGCCTGTCGATCAACCGCTTCTGTGCCTCGGGGCTCGAGGCCGTGAACATTGCCGCGAACCAGGTCCGCGCCGGCGCGGGCGACGGCTACATCGCCGGCGGCGTGGAATGCATGAGCCGCGTGGCCATGGGCTCGGACGGGGCGGCAATCGCGGTCGATCCCTCCATAGCGATGAGCAGCTACTTCGTGCCGCAGGGCATCGCGGCCGACATCATCGCGACCGAGTACGGCTTCAGCCGTGACGACGCCGATGCCTTTGCCGTGGAAAGCCAGAAGCGCGCCGCCCGCGCGTGGGAGGAAGGCCGCTTCGACAAGTCGGTGATCGCGGTCAAGGACGTGAACGGCCTGACCATCCTTGACCGTGACGAATACATGCGCCCCGGCACCGACATGCAGTCCCTGGGCGGCCTGAATCCGGCCTTCAAGGAAATGGGCGAGACGATGCCCGGCTTCGACCAAATCGCGCTGATGAAGTATCCGCATCTGGAAGCGATCAACCACATCCACCACGCCGGCAATTCGTCGGGCATCGTGGACGGCGCCGCGGGCGTGCTGATCGGTTCAAAGGAGTTCGGCGAGGCCCGCGGCCTGAAGCCCCGCGCCCGTATCCGCCAGACGGCCAAGATCGGCACCGACCCCACCATCATGCTGACCGGCCCCGTGCCCGTCACCGAGAAGATCCTGCGCGACAGCGGGATGGAGATTGGCGACATCGACCTTTTCGAAGTGAACGAGGCGTTCTCGTCCGTGGTCCTGCGCTTCCTTCAGCGGTTCGGTATCGACCACGATCGGCTGAACCCGAACGGCGGCGCCATCGCCATGGGCCACCCGTTGGGCGCCACCGGCGCAATCATCCTCGGCATCCTGCTCGACGAGATGGAGCGGACGGACAAAGAGACGGGCCTTGCCACCCTTTGCGTCGCATCCGGCATGGGGGCCGCGACGATCATCGAAAGAGTGTAGTCAGAATGCCCGCGATCGATTTCCAGTCCTGGCTCGATGCACGCTCGAAGAGCTTCTTCGACCAAGACTTCGATGCGCATCTCACACTGGTTTACCTGCCCTTCGCGATAGCGACCCGAACCGCGGTTCTGGTCGTGGAGGACGAGGCCAAGTTGCGCATCGGTTTCGACGCGTGGTCCGACATGCTGAAGTCGCAAAAGGCGACCCACATGATCTGCACCGCGCGCCACGTGGAAATCCTGGGCGACGACATGATGTCCGGCACCTTCGACACCGAAATCCTCCGGGATGCCGTCCGGATCTGCGATCCCTATCGCAGCACGGCGACGCTGAGGAAGATCGACGGAGCTTGGAAGGTGATCTCGATTGCGAACGGACTGACGAATTCCACCTGGCCCTTCGTCCTGCCGAATGTGGACCGGGACGCTGGCGGGCAAGAACTGATTTGGACGGGCGATACGGGCCCGAGGGGAGAGAACGATGGCTGATTTCAAGCTTGAGAAACACGAGGACGGCGTGGCCGTCATCACCTGGGACGCCGAAGGCAAGTCCATGAACGTGATGACCCGCGAGGCCTTCGCCGATGTCGACGCCATGATCGACGACGTGCTGTCGGACGACGCGGTGAAGGGCATCGTCATCACGTCCGGCAAGAAGGACTTTGCCGGCGGCATGGACCTGAACGTGCTGGCCAAGATCCGCGAAGAGGCCGGCGACCAGCCTGCCAAGGCGCTTTTCGACTTCACGATGGAAGGCCACCGCATCCTGCGCAAGCTCGAGCGGGCGGGACTGGACCCCAAGACGAACAAGGGCGGCAAGCCTGTCGCTTGCGCCATTCCAGGCACCTCTGCCGGGATCGGAACCGAGATCGCGCTCGCCTGTCACCGCCGCTTCATGGCGGACAATCCGAAGGCCAAGATCGGCCTGCCCGAGATCATGGTCGGCCTCTTCCCCGGCTCCGGCGGCACCACGCGCTATTCGCGCATGGTCGGTGCGATGGCGGCGTCCCCTGTCCTGCTCGAAGGCAAGATGCTCGACCCGAAGAAGGCCAAGAGCGCCAGCCTCGTCGACGAGGTGGTTCCGGCGGACGAGCTGCTCGACCGTGCCAAGGCCTGGGTGCTGGAAGCCAAGGACGCCGACATCGTCAAGCCTTGGGACCAGAAGGGCTGGAAGATGCCGGGCGGCGAACCCTACCACCCCGCCGGCTTTATGACCTTCGTCGGCGCCAGCGCGATGGTGAACGGCAAGACCAAGGGCGTCTTCCCGGCCGCCAAGGCGCTGCTGTCGGCGGTCTACGAGGGCGCGCTGGTGCCCTTCGACACGGCCCTGAAGATCGAGGCGCGCTGGTTCGTCAACGTGCTGATGAACCCCTCCTCGACCGCGATGATCCGGTCGCTGTTCCTCAACAAGCAGGCGCTCGAGAAAGGCGCGAACCGGCCCGAGGCCCCCGACCAGACCGTGAAGAAGGTCGGCGTGATGGGCGCGGGCATGATGGGCGCCGGCATCGCCTATGTCGCGGCCCTTTCGGGGATCGAGGTCGTCCTGATCGACCAGCAGCAGGCCAGTGCCGACAAGGGCAAGGCCCATGCGGAAGGGATCCTCGACAAGGGGATCAGCCGCAAGAAGGTCACCGCAGAGAAGAAGGCCGAGGTTCTGGGCCGGATCAACGCGACGACGGAGTACGAGGCGCTGTCCGGCTGCGACCTGATCGTCGAGGCGGTGTTCGAGGATACCGGCATCAAGGCCGAGGTCACGAAGCGCGTCGAAGAGGTCGTGGGCGAGGACTGCATCTTCGCCACCAACACCTCGACCCTGCCGATCAGCGAACTGGCCGAAGCGAGCAAGCGCCCCGAGCAGTTCATCGGCATCCACTTCTTCAGCCCCGTCGACAAGATGATGCTGGTCGAGATCATCAAGGGCCAGAAGACCGGCGACCGGGCCGTTGCCAAGGCGCTCGATTTCGTGCGCCAGATCCGCAAGACGCCCATCGTGGTGAACGACGCCCGCTTCTTCTACGCCAACCGCTGCATCATCCCCTACATCAACGAAGGGGTGCGCATGGTGAAGGAGGGGGTCGAGCCTGCCCTGATCGAGAACGCCGCCAAGCTGCTGGGCTTCCCGCTGGGGCCTCTCCAGCTGACCGACGAAACCTCGATCGACCTCGGGGTGAAGATCGCCAAGGCCACCAAGGCGGCCATGGGCGACGCTTATCCCAACGCCGAGGTGGACGAGGTCCTGTTCTGGCTGGCCGATGAGGGGCGCATGGGTCGCAAGGCCAACGCGGGCTTCTACGCCTATGACGACAAGGGCAAGCGGCAGGGGCTGTGGGAAGGTTTGGCGGACAAGTTCACCGTGGCCGACGCGCAGCCCGACCTGACCCGGGTGCAGCACCGCCTGATGATGGCGCAGGTCCTTGAAGCGGTGCGGGCGTTCGAGGAAGGCGTGCTCGAGGACATCCGCGAGGGCGACGTGGGCGCGATCCTGGGCTGGGGCTTCGCGCCGTGGTCGGGTGGCCCGTTCTCGTGGCTCGACATCCTGGGCGCCGCCAAGGGCGTCGAGATCTGCGAGGCGCTGACCGCCGAGTGCGGCGAGCGGTTCGAGGCCCCGAAGCTCCTGCGCGAAATGGCGGAGTCGGGCGCACGGTTCTACGACCGCTACGGCGAGGGTCAGGCGGCAGCTGCCTGATCCCTGAACCCTGCACTGTGATCAAACGCCGGGCTCAGCGCCCGGCGTTCTCGTTTCAGAGGTCAGGCGACGGTTTCGCGCGCCTCCTCCGCCTCGATGATCGAGGCCAGTGTCTCCGCCGCTTCGAGTGACAGGGGGGTATAAGGACCATCCTCCTCGCCCGGCATAAAGCTCCGCACTTCGCCGCAAAGTACTCTGGGGCAGTAGAACAGTGCGCCGATATTGGCGAAGATCACCTGATCCGTCTCGAAGCAGAGCGACACGACCTCGACCCGCTCCGCCGGCTTGAACCGGACGATCCCCCGCAGCCCTTCGAGCGCCTGCGCGGGCATCAGCGCGAACGGATCGCCGAAGACCTCTTCCGCGGTGTCGCTCTCCAGCATGACCGGCTGTTCGGGCAGCAGCATCATGTCGGACTGGTTGCCGAGCGCGCCGCCCGGCACGTGCAGCGGCAACAGGTGGCGCGGGCAGCTCGCCGGGTCCGACCACAGGACCGATCGTGTGACCCGCGTCACCGGCATCAACCCGTCGTCGAAGGTCAGGACGGTGTCGCCGGGCACGATGGCCTCGACGGGCCGCCAGCCGATGGTCGTTGCGACCCGGGTGCCTGCGGCCAAGCCAGATCCGCGCACCTCGTCGTGCGACGACGCGCTCACACTCTCCCGCTTCAAGAATTTCAGCATCTTCGACCCCTTCTGGAGATATGGCCGCTCGTGCCACGCGGCATATCCTCGGGGGGAATCGGGGCGAGATTGGGGTGCGCCGCTGGCGACAGTTAGGAAAAGGTTAATGCGTACCGGGAAATGTCATCCGCGTAGGCCCGCGCCACGATCTCGGCCGTGTCGGCATCATACAGGCCGCGCCAGTCGGATGGCCGCTCCGAAAGATTCTCGTGCGGGAGTTCAACCGCGATCCCGATCTCGGCCGCGAAGGCTGCGAGGTCCTCGGCCAAATTTTCCTGCCGCAAGATCGTCGCCCGCGGGAGCGTTCCGTCGGCGAGGCGCAGGTAGTCATCGATCTGGTCGGCCGCAATTTCGGCCCCCGTCTCGGGTTGGCGCAGAAAAGCGTCAAAGGGCATGGCATGCGCGCGACCGACGGCGGGATGATCGAAGCTCTGCCGGCGCAGCCAAAAGTAGTAGCTGACCATGCGGTCCCACGGGTTGCGCACAATGGTCACGACGCGCATGGCGTGGATCTGCTCGGGTGCCAGCAGCCCGTCGAGGTCGGACAGGCGCGAGTGCTTCCACAGCCGCCTATGCGCCTTCAGCTTCGCCACCCGGTCCCGGCGCCGCCGCGCCTTGGGAGTGTCGCCAATCAGGATGTCATCCTTCATCGCCCGCGCCTCGAGCGCGAGCGCAACGGAGGTGCCCCCGGTCTTGGGCACGTGGACAAAGATATAGCCGCGCCCCGGCGAAATGATCATGGCCGCCGTTTCCCGCTCGCCCCTGTCACCACGCGCGAGGAATACGCGCGGCCGGGGCCATACGCATCCGCTGGACCGTTGCCGAGGGGCGTCAACCGGCTTAGGTGACTGGAAAGCGACACCTGCAAGAGGCGCCGAAACAGACCCGATGACCGCATTGACCGAGTTCGAACGGCTCGAGGCGCCGGCTCTCTGGCGTCCGGGCGCCGGCGAACAGCGGCGGGATGTCGTGGTCTCCCTCGGTGAGGCGACGCTCGCCATCTACGCCATGGACGAGACGCCGCTGGCGCATTGGTCGCTGCCTGCGGTCGAGCGACGCAATCCTGGTGAGATGCCTGCCATCTTCGCCCCCGGCCCCGAAGCCGCCGAGACGCTCGAGATCGACGACGACTTGATGATCGACTCGATCGCGCGCGTGGATCGGGCGATCCGGCGACGACGGCCCCGGCCCGGCATCCTGCGCTCGGCCCTGTTCGCCGGCGCGCTTCTGGCGGTCGGTGCGCTCGCCATCCTCTGGCTGCCCGGTGCGCTGATCCGGCATGCCGTGTCGGTCGCGCCGCCGGCGGTTCGGGCCGATACCGGCGCCCGCCTTCTCGAAGAGGTCACCCGCCTCACGGGACCCGTCTGCAACGATCCGGCCGGACGCGGCGCTCTGGACACGCTGTCGCGGCGACTGATTGGCGAGGGCCGTGGCCGGCTCGTCATCCTGCGCATCGACCGCGAGAGTGCGGTGGCGCTGCCGGGTGGCATCGTGGCGGTGGCACAGCCCCTGATCGAGAACTACGACGAACCCGGCGTGGTCGCCGGTCACGTGCTTGCCGCCACCGAAAGAGCCCGTCAGCACGACCCGATCAAGCGGCTTCTGCGGGCCTCGGGCGCGGATGCGGCGCTGCGGCTGATGACCACCGGAGAGGTCTCGCAGCACGACCTGCGCGCCTATGCCGAGCACCTCCTGACGGACCAACCCGATCCCGCGACGATCGAGGGGCTGCTGGCGCGGTTCGAGGCCGCCGGCGTGAGCCCTCGCGCCTATGCCGCGACGCTGGAGCGCGACAGCGCCGCCCAGGCGCTCACCGAGGGGTCCGAGGCCGACGCGCGTCCCGTTCTGTCGGACGCCGCGTGGGTGGCGTTGCAGACGATCTGCGCTCAGTAGCGGGGAACGATCTCGCGGCCGGCTGTCGTCTCGATGATGACGTAGTTTCCCGAACCAAGCGCCGCGGTTTGGCTGGCGTAGTCGGTGAAGGGATAGACGAGGTAGTTGTAGCGGCTCGTCACATCCGCGCCCGCATTGGTCTTGAGCCTGCGCGGCACGGTCTGTGTCCAAACGAGGGCTTGCTGGAGCGCACCCGACAGAAGCTGCTTTCCAGCGTAAGGGTTCAGGCGTCCGTCGTTCCACGCAGGGCGATAGCCTTCGGGAACCGCGATCGGGGCGGGGGGCGCGGGCACCGCAATCACCGTGCCAACGTCCAAGGTGCCGGCCACCGCACGTTGCCCCGCCTCGTAGACCGAGATCAGCGGTAGCATCTCTGGTGCCACGGCCACCTGCGGCATCGCCCGTGGCACCTGCGCCACCGGCCTGAGTTGGGTCGCGCCGCCCTCGTAGGGGCGCGGGGTGATCCGGTGCGTCACGGTCGGTGGCGTGTAGCGACCGGCGGATACCGGTGCGGCCGCGGGCACGGGCGCCATCGGAGCGACGCGTGACGCCGCGGTGTCGGCGATCACCGGCGCCTCGCTCTCGGCGGTGCGGGCCAGCGTCGGCTTCAGCCCGCAGATCACCCGCCGATTGGCCGTCACCCGCGGCACCCAGATCGAGGTCGCCCCCTCGCCGCCCCGGACGTAAAGGCACCCTGCGCTGTCGACATACTCGCGCCTTGTGAAGGAGGCCGGCGGAAACTCGGCCGGGGGCGGCGCATCTGACAGTCGGGTGCCGGCCGTCGCCGTCTGCGCGGACAGCGCCCCGGGCAATGTGAGCGAAAGCAGGAGGGCCGTGCCCAATGCGCGAGCGTGTTTCATCATGTCCCCCAAGGACCAGGTGTTACCCGAGGATGTGGGGGAATCGTCCCCGCGGGCAAGGGTGCCGTCACTTTGTGCCGAACATCCGGTCGCCTGCGTCACCTAGGCCGGGGACGATGTAGCCCTGATCGTTCAGCTTCTCGTCCAGTGCGGCAGTCACCACCGGCACGTCAGGATGCGCCTCTTTCATACGCTCGACCCCTTCGGGCGCGGCCAAGAGGCACAGGAACCTGATGTCCTTGGCCCCGGCATCCTTCAGCATCTGCACCGCCGCGGCCGAGGAATTGCCGGTCGCCAGCATCGGGTCCACCGCGATCACCACCCGTTTGTCGAGCTGTGCGGGCACCTTGAAGTAGTATTTCACCGGCTTCAGCGTTTCCTCGTCGCGGTAGAGGCCGACGAACCCCACCCGCGCCGACGGAATGAGGTCGAGCATCCCGTCGAGCAGCCCGTTCCCCGCCCGCAGGATCGACACCAGCGCCAGCTTGCGACCGGCCAGCGTGGGGGCCTCCATCTCGGTCACGGGGGTGTCGATGGTGGTGGTCGTCAGCGGCAGGTCGCGCGTCATCTCGTAGGCCAGAAGCTGGCTGATCTCGCGCAGGAGTTGGCGGAACACGGCCGTCGAGGTGTCGCGGCGGCGCATGATCGTCAGCTTGTGCTGGATGAGGGGGTGCTCGACCACGGTGAGGTGCTGGGTCATGCGTCGATCCTTTCGAGAAGCGCCTGTCGCGTCGTCTCGTCGCAGAAGGCGGCGCGCGCGGCAACCCGGGCGGCCTCGCGGAACGCGTCCTCGTCCCAGCCGTGGAGGCGGGCGATCTGCTCGTATTCGTGGGTCATCGTGGTGTGGAAAAACGGCGGATCGTCGGTCGAGATCGTGACCGGCACGCCGGCTGCCCGCAGCTTCTCGATCGGGTTCGCCTGCCACTGGTAAAGACCCAGCGCCGCATTCGACCCGGGACAAACCTCCAGCACGATGCCCTCGCGCGCCAGCCGCTCGACCAGCGCCGGGTCCTCGATCGCCCGGACGCCGTGGCCGATCCGCTCGACCTTCAGGTCGTCGAGCGCGTCGCGGACGCTGCCCGGCCCGCCCCACTCGCCAGCATGCGTGGTCAGCCGCAACCCGGCCTCGCGCGCGCAGTCAAAGGCCCAGGCAAAATCGCCCTGCCGCCCCTTGCCTTCATCGCCGCCCATGCCGAAGCCGGTGATGAAATCGCCCGCCGTCTCGGCCGCGCAGATCGCCGTTTCGCGCGCCTTGTCTGGGCCGAAATGGCGGATGCAGGTGACGATGCCGCGCATCTCGGGTGCGCCTTCGCACTTGGCGGCCTCGGCCGCCTCGCACATCGCATACAGGTACTCGCGCCACGCCTCGATATCCCGGCCACCGCAGAAGTCGGGGGACAGGAACATCTCGGTATAGATCACCCCGTGCTCTGCCTGCCGCAGCAGCACCTCGTGCGTCAGGCGGGCGTAGTCCTCGGGCGTCTTCAGGACCGACGTCGCCTCTTCATAGACGCTGAGGAATTCGAGGAAGCCATCATACCGGTAGCTGCCATCTTCGGCGAAGATCCCGCTGAGGTCGTGGTTCTTCTCCGACGCGAGATCCCGGACGAAGGACGGCGGCGCGGCCCCTTCGATGTGCAGGTGCAGCTCGATCTTCGGCAGGTCTTTCACAGAAAGCTCCTTCCCGGTCCCTGGTTTAGCACGCCAAGATGATGTGCCACGCTCGCCGCGACATCGGCAAAGGCGACCTGCCCGACCGCCTTCGTGCCGGCGCCGACGGCAAGAACCGGAACGCGTTCGCGCGTGTGGTCCGTGCCGCGCCACGACGGATCGTTCCCGTGATCGGCGGTGATGAACAGCAGGTCGCCGTCCTTCAGGCGCGCCAACAGGTCGGGCAGCGCCGCGTCGAACCATTCGAGGTGCCGCGCATAGCCCGAGACGTCCCGGCGATGGCCATAGGCGCTATCGAACTCGACGAAGTTGGCGAAGGTCAGGGACCCCGGCTCAGCCTGGTCCAGCCGCGCCTTCAGCGCCTCAAGCAGGTCCGCGTCGCTGCCCTTGATCTTGGTGTCGATCCCCCGCATCGAAAAGATGTCGCCGATCTTTCCGACGGAATGGACGCGGCGCCCGGCGCCCTGCACCCAGTCGCACAGGGTCGGTGACGGCGGGGCGATCGCGAAGTCCTGGCGGTGGCTGGTGCGGGTCCAGCCGGTATCGGGCGAGCCGACGAAGGGTCGCGCTATGACGCGGCCGACCTTGCGCGCGTGCAGTTCGGGGGCGAGGTTCGCGCACAGCTGCAACAGGCGGTCGCGGCCGAACACCTCTTCATGCGCGGCGATCTGAAAGACGCTGTCGGTCGAGGTATAGCAGATCGGCCAGCCGGTCCTCAGATGTGCCTCTCCCTCTTCCTCGATGATGTTGGTTCCCGAGGCGTGACGGTTGCCGAGGATGCCTTCGGTCCCGGCCAACTCGCGTACGCGGGCGACGAGAGCGTCGTCGAAGCAAGGATCGGTGGGCGGAAAGAAAGTCCACTCCCACGGCACAGGCAGACCGGCAAGCTCCCAATGGCCGGAAGGGGTGTCCTTGCCGCGCGACACCTCGGTCGCCGCACCCCACAGCCCCTTGGGCTCGGCACCGAGGCCCGGCGGTTCGGTGCCGCTGGCAAGCGCAATTGCGCGGCCGAGGCCGAGACGGTCCAGGTTCGGCAGACGCAGCGGCTGGTCGGTGCCGGCAAGCGCCTCGGCGATGTGGCCGAGGGTGTTGGCACCGGCATCGCCGAACGCCTCGGCATCGGGCGCACCGCCGATGCCAACGGAATCGAGCACCATCAGGAACGCGCGTCCGGTCATCCGATGCGCTCGAGGATCAGGGGCTTTGGCTCGGCCGCTTCGCCCAAGGTCATGGCGGCGCGCAAGCTTTCTTCGGCCATATCGGCGGCGGTCTCGTCGGCAGCGTGGATCCGGGCGAGCGTGTCGCCGGCGGCCAGCGGGGTTCCGATGCGCGCGATCCGGTCGAGCCCCACGGCCGGATCGACCCGGTCGCCCTCGCGCTGTCTCCCGCCGCCAAGGCCCACCACGGTCAGGCCAAGCGCCGTACCGTCGATCCGGACGAGCGTTCCGCTTTCGGTGGCCGTGACCTTGCGGATCACCTGGGCGGACGGCAGCTCCCGGCGCCATGTGTCAGCGAAGTCGGCCGACCCGCCTTGCGCGGCGACCATGCGGGCGAACGACTCGGCCGCCCGCCCGTCGCCAAGCGTCTCGGCCAGGCGCGCGGCACCGGCCTCGGCGTCTTCGGCCTGCCCCGCCCGGGCCAGCAGCGCGCCGCCGAGTGCCAGCGAAATCTCGCGTAACCGCGTGTCCGCCGAGTTCCCGGTCAGCGTCTCCATAACCGACGCGATCTCGAGCGCATTGCCGCAGCCGGGGGCGAGCGGCTCGTCCATGGCCGTCACGAGCGCAGCTGTCGGGCAGCCTGCCTCGGTTGCGGTCTGGACCAGCGCCTCGGCCAGCGCCCGCGCGTCCGCAGCATCGCGCATGAACGCGCCGGACCCCGCCTTGACGTCCAGCACCAGCGCCTGCAGCCCGGCCGCCAGCTTCTTGGACAGGATCGACGCCGTGATCAGGTCGATCTGGTCTACCGTCGCGGTCACGTCGCGGATCGCATAGAGCCTCCGGTCCGCCGGGGCGATGTCGTCGCTTGCGGCGACGATGGCCGCGCCGGCCTCGCGCACCACGGCGCGAAAACGGTCCTCGGACAGCTCGACCTGCATCCCGGGGATCGACTCGAGCTTGTCGAGCGTCCCTCCCGTATGTCCCAGCCCCCGCCCCGAGATCATGGGGACATAGGCCCCGACCGCCGCGAGCATCGGCGCCAGCACAAGGCTGACCGGATCACCCACCCCGCCGGTTGAGTGCTTGTCGATGACCGGCCCCGGCAGGTCCCAGGACATGCGGCGGCCGCTATCGGCCATGCCGCGGGTCAGCGCGACGCGGCCTTCAGGCCCAAGCCCGGGGCCCCGACAGACGGCCATCGCGAAGGCGCCGGCCTGCGCGTCGCTGACCGATCCGTTGGCAAGGCCGGTGGCGAAGGCGATGAGGTCGGCGGGATCCGGCATACCACCGGTGCGAAGGGCGGAGAGCACGGTGCGGGGGGTCACGCGCCCTCCATGTGCTCGGCCGCGAAGGCGCCAGGCAGCAGGTCGGCCACGGTGACCTCGTGACGCCCACCGGCCGTCGTCGCCATCACCACGGGGGCATCGGCCGACGCGAATTCGGCGATCTTTTGGCGGCAGCCGCCGCAGGGAGGCACGGGGGACGGGCTGTCGGCGATCACCGCGATCTCGGCGATGCGGGTCTGCCCGGCGGCAACCATCGCGGCGATGGCACCGGCCTCGGCGCAGGTTCCCTCGGGGTAGGCTACGTTTTCCACGTTGCACCCGGCAAAGACCTGCCCGTCCGGCGTACGGATCGCGGCACCGACCTTGAAGCGGGAATAGGGAACGTAGGCGTTTTCGCGGACCGTCGCCGCGGCGGCAATGAGATCATCCATGGCGGGAATCTGGAACGTCACTCCGCGCTTGGCAAGCCGGAACAAGCGCGCCGCGCCGCTCGTTCCCCAGCGAAAGGGAGAGACACCATGTCTGACGATACCATCCCGGGCGACAAGAACACCGGCACGGCCAGTTTTCCCATTGCCGGCGCCGTGGTCGGCGGCGAGATGAAGCACCAGGACGAGCCGATGACCGAAGAGCAGGCGGTTCGCCTGCGCCAGCTGTGCGAAAAGCATGACGAGGCCTTCGACGGCAACCTGACCCGCCAGGAAGCAGACGCACGAATCGAGGCGCTGGAAAAGGCCTGAGCGGGAACCTCTGCGCCCGGCGCGGCGTTCGCCGGACAAGGAACGGAAAGGGAACACATCATGAGCGACGACCCGATGGAGCACCCCAAGGCCGAGGCGCCTTCCAACGCCGACAAGCCGGTCGAGCAATGGACGACCGGCGACGAGGCGATGACCGGCGCGCAGGCGAGCTATCTCAAGACGCTCTGCGAAGAGGCCGGCGAAGAGTACAATCCCGACCTGACGAAGGCCGAGGCGTCGAAACAGATCGACGCGCTACAGGAACGGACTGGCCGCGGCTGATCCCACCCGTTATCTCCCCGAGACGAGACTAGCCGGGAGAGACGGGGCAGATGGCGGACGACAAGCAGACGAACCTGCGCGAGGCGGCGCTGGCGTATCACCGCGAGCCGCGGCCCGGCAAGCTCGAGATCCGGGCGACGAAGCCCCTGGCGAACGGCCGTGACCTCGCGCGTGCCTACTCTCCCGGCGTCGCCGAAGCCTGCCGCGAGATCGAAAACGACCCCACCACCGCCCGCGACTACACCGCGCGTGGTAACCTCGTGGCCGTCGTCACCAACGGCACAGCGGTGCTGGGTCTCGGCGATATCGGGGCGCTGGCGTCCAAGCCGGTGATGGAGGGCACGGCCGTCCTCTTCAAGAAATTTGCGAATATCGACTGCTTTGACATCGAACTGTCGGAGCGTGACCCGGAAAAACTGGCCGAGATCGTCTGCGCGCTCGAACCCACCTTCGGTGCGATCAATCTCGAGGACATCAAGGCTCCGGACTGCTTCGTGGTCGAAAAGCTCTGCCGCGAGCGGATGAACATCCCCGTCTTCCACGATGACCAGCACGGCACGGCGATCGTGGTGGGCGCGGCCGCCACGAACGCCCTGCGGGTCTCTGGCAAGCAGTTCGAGGACATCAAGGTCGTTTCGACCGGTGGCGGTGCGGCGGGGATTGCCTGTCTCGACATGCTGCTGAAGCTCGGGGTCAAGCGCGAGAACGTGTGGCTCTGCGACCTCGACGGCCTCGTCCATGAGGGGCGCGAGGCATCGATGACCGAGCAGAAGGCGGCTTATGCCCAGTCGGGCGGCCCGCGCGACCTGGGCGACGTGATCGACGGCGCCGACCTTTTCCTGGGCCTGTCGGGGCCGAACGTCCTCAAGCCCTCGATGGTCGAACGCATGGCCGAGCAGCCGATCATCTTCGCCCTCGCAAACCCCTCGCCCGAGATTGACCCCGACGAGGCGCGCGCCGTGGCGCCGAATGCACTGATCGCCACGGGGCGGTCGGACTTCCCCAACCAGGTCAACAACGTCCTCTGCTTCCCGTTCATCTTCCGCGGCGCGCTGGACGTCGGCGCGACGACGATCAACGACGAGATGAAGATCGCCTGCGTCGAAGGTATCGCCGAGCTTGCCCGCAAGACGACCTCGGCCGAGGCCGCGGCCGCCTACCAGGGCGAGCAGCTGACTTTTGGCGCGGACTACCTGATCCCCAAGCCGTTTGACCCGCGCCTCATGGGCGTCGTCGCCTCGGCCGTTGCGGGTGCTGCGATGGAGACGGGCGTGGCCGAACGCCCGCTCGATGATCTCGCCGCCTATAAGCGGCAGCTTGACGCCAGCGTCTTCCGCTCGTCCTTCCTGATGCGCCCCGTCTTTGAGGCCGCCGCAACCGCCCGCCGCCGGATCGTCTTCGCCGAGGGAGAGGACGAGCGCGTCCTGCGCGCCGCCCACGCGATGCTCGAGGAAACGACTGACCGCCCGATCCTGATCGGCCGCCCCGAGGTTGTGGCGCTCAGGGCCGAGCGGGCGGGTCTCGACCTCCGCCCGGAGCGTGACTTTGACCTCGTGAACCCCGAGGGCGACCCGCGCTACCGCGATTACTGGACAACCTACCACGAGATCATGCAGCGCCGCGGCGTCACGCCCGACCTGGCCAAGGCAATCATGCGGACGAACACGACGGCGATCGCCGCGGTCATGGTTCACCGCGGAGAGGCGGACAGCATGATCTGCGGAACCTTCGGCCAGTACCTGTGGCACCTGAATTACATCACGCAGGTCCTCGCCACCGAGGGGCGCCGCGCCATCGGGGCGCTGTCGCTGATGATCCTCGAAGACGGGCCGCTCTTCATCGCCGATACGCATGTGAACGCCGAGCCCTCGCCCCAGCAGATCGCCGACACGGTCATGGGCGCCGCGCGCCACGTGCGCCGGTTCGGGATCGCACCCAAGGTGGCGCTGTGCTCGCATTCGCAGTTCGGCAACCTCGACTGCGACACCGGGATCCGGATGCGGGCCGCTCTCGAAATACTCGACAGCCAGCCCCGCGACTTCACCTACGAGGGCGAGATGCATGCCGACGCCGCGCTCGACGCCGCGACGCGCGAGCGGATCTTCCCGAACTCCCGCATCGATGGCCCGGCGAACGCGCTGGTCTTTGCCAACACCGACGCGGCCTCGGGCGTGCGTAACATCCTGAAGATGAAGGCTGGGGCGCTCGAAGTCGGGCCGATCCTCATGGGCTTCGGCAACCGCGCGCACATCGTGACCACCTCGATCTCGGCCCGCGGCCTGCTGAACATGAGCGCCATAGCCGGAACGCCCGTCGCGCATTACGGGTGACGGGAAACCCGCTCACCCAGGGGTGGTGCGGCTGGGAAACATGCTGCCGAGTGATTATCGAGTCTGCGCGAACATTGGGAGCGGGCATATAAAGCTGGGCACATCGTAGTTGTGCGGTTCGGGATTGGGATCTTCGACCCTGTCTGGCTGAAGCATCGCCTCGACCTCTTCGAGGCGATGACGCTCCAGTGTCTGCTGGCGCAGGATGTCCCGTTTTTCCTGTGCGCTCAGATTGACCAGGAGATCCCCTGAGAGTCCGGGATCGGCTTGAAAGCACGCTGGCTCGGCTTCCCCAAGCGGAGATTCGGCCGCTAGAATTTCATCGAGACCGCAAGGAAGACCTGAAGCGAGCGACACGACAATTCGTCAAGCAGAACGCGCTCACCCTCGTCATCACAAGCAGGCCGGACGACGATGGCGCATTCACGACGGGGCGGTTCGCGCCATCCAGCAGAAGGTGCAGAGCGCCGTCCCCATCCAGACTTGCCTTCTATACTCGCCGCTGGCCAACGCCGGGGATCTGGTCGGAAGAAGAGAATCTGGGCATCCTTCTCAGCTTCTTCGTCTCGGCAGGGGATGGCGAGCACATCCATGCGGCCGCCCACAAAGATCTACCAGCATACTGCGCCGAGAAAGCGTACGCCTACGGATTGGTCGGCGCCGACGAGGCGCAGTGGGTTTACACGATCCACAAATACACTGATTCCGATCTGTCTTGCGCGTGATCAAGTTGGTCCACGATACGAGGTGCGTGACGTTCGATCCGGCTATCCGGAGTTCCCGGTGGTCTGGAACGGGATCGGACGCTGGCTCGACAACGAAGAGGGTGCCACGTCCTTGCCCGGCAGCAAGACCGCCGAAAAGATCAACGCGATCGGGCGCCAGATCAGGGACCTTCGCAGCAAGGGCGAAGAAGCTTCCATGGCCGAGGTCAGACGCCTGAAGAACAAGAGAAAGTCCGCGGGCGCAAAAGGGGTTCCCAGCCTTCGCTCTCCGGTTGATATCGTTGCAAGGCGCAAGAGGCCGAACCGACCGAAGAAGGGCTTGCTCGCGAAGCTCTTGGGCCGCCGGAACAACTAGGTCCCACCTTCGACCTCTTTGACGTTCGCCGGCTTCGCGAAGGCCCGTACTGGCCGCTTTCGCTGGCCTGTGCAGGAGTTATGGGCGGCCGGTGGGCGGCCCCACGCCGGCTTCAGCCCAGACGCGACAGACGGCCGATCAGCCGGTCCCGTGCGACGGGCAGCGGCCGGTCCCCCAGCGAGGGCGCAAGCCGCTTGTCAAGAAAATGCCCGGTGATGTGCAGGCCCTGCACGATCTCGGGCACCGACGCCGGGCCCTGTCCCATCATGCACAGCGGCAGTGGCAGCAGCCGGTCCGCCCACTGGCCGGCAGCGTCTCGCGCTACCGCGCGCCCCGACTTGGGTGAGACGAAGGCCAAGTCGTCGCGCGCACCGGTCACGGCGCAGCGGGTCAGGTCCAGTCCAAAGCCCAGCCGGTCGAGCAGGCCCATCTCCCACCGCAGATAGGCGAGCGGCCAAGGAGCGTCCTCCATCAGATCGACCACGGCCAGCGTCGCCTCGTAAAGGCCGTGCTGCGCCTCGCGCTCGGGCAGGGCAAAGCTCAGCAGCGCGGTCAGCGAGGTGAGCCCCGACAGTGCCAGCGGATCGGTCATCAGCCCCGCCCGGCTCTTCACCGGCTCGACCGTATAGTGCCCCAGGTGATCCTCGAGCCGCGCACGCCACGCGAGGGAAAGCTGCGCGCCCGGCTGCATCAGGGGCGCCAGCCGCCGCCCGCCACCGCCGCGCACGACACCGGCGTGGCGACCGTGATCGCGGGTCAGGACCTCGACGATGGCGTCGGCTTCACCGTGGCGGCGCACGGACAGGACCATCCCCTCCTCGCGCCACTCGATCACGTCAGGCCCTCTTCCCCCAGCAGGGTGCGGCCCTCGCGGCTTTCGATCTCCACGACCCAGAGGTCGGGATCGCGGCTGCGCTCGGCGCGCAGGGCGGCGTCGACGTCAGGCTCGGCACCCGACATCCAGTCGGTCCAGGGGCGGGTGTCGGTCTCGAAATCCCAGGCGCGGGCGTAGACCCTCGCTCGCCCGTCGAGCGTCGCGCACTTGACGAGGATCGCGCCCGCCGTCTCGTCGCCGCGCATCATCACGTAGGCCGGAATGTTCGCCTGCCCCAGCCGTGCGAGGTAGGCCGAAACCCAGATGCCGCTGGCCAGCCGCGCCATCGCGACTTAGCTGCCGTCAGAGAAATCGAGGCCCATCTCCGAGTAGCGCTCGGCCTCGTCCAGCCAGCCGGGCCGGACCTTGACCTGCAGGAACAGGTGGACGGTGCGGTCCAGGAACTCCGAAAGCTCTTCGCGGGCGGCCTGGCTGACGGCCTTGATCGTTTCGCCGCCCTTGCCCAGCACGATGCCCTTGTGGCCGTCGCGGATGACGTAGATCACCTGGTCGATCCGGGCCGAGCCGTCCTGGCGCTCTTCCCAGTGCTCGGTTTCTACCGTCATCTGGTAGGGCAATTCCTGGTGCAGTCGCAGGGTCAGCTTTTCGCGCGTGATCTCGGCGGCGATCATCCGGGTCGGCAGGTCGGCGATCTGGTCCTCGGGGTACAGCCACGGCCCCTCGGGCAGCGCCTCGGCCAGGTGCTTGCGCAGGGCATCCACCCCGTGCCCCCTCTCGGCCGAGATCATGAAGGTCTCGGCAAAGGGGAAGCGGGCGTTCAGCTTCTCGGTCAGGGCCAGCAGCTTGGGCGCCTCGACCCGGTCGATCTTGTTGATGGCAAGGATCACACCCTTGGCCTCGCGCTCTTCCAGCGTCGACAGGATGCGCTCGACCCCTTCGGTCAGGCCGCGATGCGCTTCGACCAGCAGGACCACGAGATCGGCATCCGACGCCCCGCCCCATGCGGCGGCGACCATCGCGCGGTCAAGCCTGCGGCGCGGCGTGAACAGGCCGGGTGTGTCCACGAAGACGAGCTGGCTGTCACCCTCCATCGCGATGCCACGAATGCGGGCGCGGGTCGTTTGCACCTTGTGCGTGACGATCGACACCTTGGCGCCCACCATGCGGTTCAGCAGCGTGGACTTGCCGGCGTTCGGCTCTCCGATCAGGGCGACGAAGCCCGCGCGGGTGGTCATGAACGGTCCTTTCCTTGCAGGCGCGGTGTCATACGGCAATCCTTGGGCGCTGACCAGAGCGGACGAGGGTGTAGGCTCCGCTCGCCACGATCAATGCGGCCCCCATCAACATAAGCGCATCTGGCCGTTCCCCGAAGAGGAGGAACGCAAGGAAAAGCGCAACAAGCAAGCGCGCGTAGCGGAACGGCGCCACGACCGAGACTTCACCCATCCGCATGGCGTGGGTCAGTGCCGTATAGGCGCACACGCCGATCGCCCCTGCCGCCAAAAGCTGCATCAGCGCACGGGCGTCGGGCAGGACACGTTCCGCCTCGAACACGGCGATGAGGGTCCCGGCCACCAGCACCATCGCGAAGCCGGACGTGCCGAGTTGCCGCCAGCTAAGGCTCGACGGACTGGCGCGCGTGGCCAGATCGCGGCCGGCGAAACCGATCATCGCGACGACGGCGAACAGGAGCGCCGGGCTGAATGCCTCGCCCCAGGGCCGCAGCACAAGAAGGACACCGGCGAAGCCGACCGCCATGGCGACCCAGCGAGAAACGCCGACGCGCTCTTCCAGAAGCGCCGCCGCCCCCGCCGTCACGACGAGCGGCGCAGCCTGCAGGATCGCCGAGGTCGTGGACAGCGGCGCGAAGGCCAGCGCGAGCGCGAAGAACAGCCGCCCCGCCACCTCGAACGACGACCGCCAGAGTAGCGGGCCGGATAGAAGCGCCCGCGGCCAGACGGATTCGCGCGATGAGGCGGAGAAGCCGACGAACAAGACGAACCCGGTCGCGCCGAAGACCAGCGTGGCAATGCCCGGAGAAGCCGTTTGCGTGGCGGATTTGAAGAACGCGTCCTCGATCCCGAAGCCGATCATGGAAAGCACCATGAGCGCCGAGCCGAGGAGGTTGCCGGTCACTCCAGCCGGTCCAGAAGCGCCCGCGCGGCGGATTGCTGCGCCTCGCGCTTGGACTTGGCGGTCGCCCTCGCCACCTCGCCATTCGCCAGCCGCGCCTCGATGGTGAAGACAGGAGCGTGATCAGGGCCGGTCCGCTTCAGCTCGGCATATTCGGGGGGCGGCAGCTTGCGCGCCTGCGCCCATTCCTGGAGCGCCGTCTTGGGATCGCGGGCGTCGGCCTCGACCGCATCGATCCGCGTGCCCCACAGGCGCTTGATGCAAGCGCGCGCCGCCTCGAACCCGCCGTCAAGGTAGATCGCGGCGATCACCGCCTCCATCGCATCGCCCAGCAGAGCCTCCTTGCGGCGGCCGCCCGACATCATCTCGGACCGGCCGAGGCGCAGGACATCGCCAAGCCCCGCATCGCGCGCGACCTCGGCGCATGTCTCCTTCCGGACGAGCGCATTGTAGCGAGGCGCCAGCGCCCCTTCGGCCGCATGGGGGTCCGCCTGTAGCAGCGCCTCGGCCATCACGAGGCCCAGCACCCGGTCGCCCAGGAACTCGAGCCGCTGGTTGTCGGGACGCGTGGTCGTTGCGATGGAGCCGTGGGTCAGCGCGCGGATCAGAAGCTCTGGCCGCACGAAGTCATGACCTAGCCCCTCGGCAAACGCGCGTTGCTGAGCCGAGAGTTTCACACGATCTTCTCGAAGAAGCGGTCGAGGCGCCATGTCCAGAAGAACAGCATGGACTTGCCCGCGGACGAGAAGATCACGCGGTCGGCCCGACCCACGAGGTTTTCGAACGGCACGAAGCCGACGCCCATTGCGTTCTGGCTAACTCGGCTGTCCGTGGAGTTGTCGCGGTTATCGCCCATGAAGAAGAAATGACCCTCGGGGACCGTGTAGACGGGCGTGTTGTCCAGCCGCGAGTCGCGTACGTTCAGGATGCTGTGGGTCACGCCGTTGGGCAATGTCTCGAGGTAACGCGACTTCAGGCAGTCCTCGCCAAGCGCCACGCCCGCGTTCTCACATTGCGGCAGGTTGCCGACGGGACCCTGCTTCTCGAAGGTCTCGACGAAGGTCCCGGCCTCTTCCTGGGGGACTTCTTCGCCGTTGATGTAGAGCACGCCGTCGCGGACCTGAATCCGGTCGCCCGGCAGGCCGATCAGCCGCTTGATGAAATCGGACCCGGTGACGGGGTGGCGGAACACCACGACGTCGCCCCGCTCGGGCTCGGAGCCCAGCCAGCGCCCGTCGATGAAGGTGCACAGCGAGAACGGGCAAGAATACTGCGAGTATCCGTAAGCCATCTTGTTCACGAAGAGGAAGTCGCCGACCAGCAGCGTGTCCTTCATCGACCCCGACGGAATCCAGAACGGCTGGAAGAACAGCGTGCGGAACAACCCGGCGATCAACAGCGCATAGACCACAGTCTTGACGGTCTCGAGGATACCGCCTTCCTTATCGCGCTTCGCCATTCCCGCTCTCCCGCTGGTGCGGCGCCTAGATGCGGGAACGCTCGGGCGGCGTCAATCCTCGCGATCAGGGTCGGCATAGAGCCTCAGGATATCCGCCTCCATCACGGGGCCGGCCCAGCCAAGAGAGCCGCGGGCGCCTTCGACGAAATCCTCAATCTTCAGGTCCGGATAGGCGAAATACGCGTCGCGGACCGAGGGACGGCCGGCGGCGAAGACGACTCGTTCGACACCGGCCATGCCCATTGCGCCAAGGCACATCTCGCAAGGCTGAAGGGTCGTGACGATTGCGGCACCTTCGATCCCTTCGGGGCGGTCGGCGCTGGCACTGGCCATGGCGACGATCTCGGCATGGCGCGAGGGGTCGTTGGCGACGTGCACCTCGTTGTCGCCCCAGGCCACGACCTCGTCGTCGATCAGCACCGCCGCGACGATCGGGGCGCGGTCGGGATGACGCTCGGCGACTTCCAGCGCGCGGCGGATGGCATGGCCGAGCGCGCCCAGCTCTGCCTTGGTCGGCTCGATCTTCTGCGCGGCCATGTCAGTTTCCTTTCAGATGGTTCCGCCGAACGCTGCATGGCCCAAGGTCGTTCCGCGCCGCAGTCAGCCGCCAGCGGGCGCATCCGCGATCGGGAGCGCCTCGATCACGACGAAGGCCTGCGCCCAGGGGTGGTCGTCGGTCAGCGTGACGTGAATGATCGCCCTGTGCCCGGCGGGTGTCATCGCGGCAAGGCGGTCGGCGGCCCAGCCGGTCACCTCCATCACCGGCTGCCCGGTGGGAAGGTTCGACACGGCCATGTCCTTCCACGCGATCCCCATGCGCAGCCCCGTCCCCAGCGCCTTCGAGCATGCCTCCTTCGCGGCCCACCGTTTGGCGTAGGTCCCCGCGACATCGGCGCGGCGTTCGGCTTTGCGCTGCTCGGTTTCCGTGAAGACGCGGTTGCGGAAGCGGTCGCCAAAACGGTCCAGCGTGCCGGCGATCCGATCGATATTGGCAAGGTCCGTGCCGATGCCGAGGATCATGTCCGCCCCCTGCCGAGGGCCATTTCGGGTGCTGAGTGATTGGTGCGCATGGCCGGATTCTCCTTCTGCGCGCGCCACATAGCGTAGCGCGTGCGCCGGGTCACGCAGGGCTCACCTGATCGCGGCGTTCAGCCCCTTGCGCGTCTCGGCCGTGGCCAGTTGGTCGTGCAGGCGCTCGAACTCGGCGCGTGCCTTCTGCCGCTGGCCGGATTCGAGATAGGCGTACCCCCTCAGGATCGCGAGGTCGCGGCGGATCGACCCCGTCAGTTCTTCGAGGGCGTCGAAATAGGTGATCGCCGCGCGAAAATCGTCAGATTTGAAGGCGCGGACGCCGCGCTGATCCAGGATCATGCTTTCGATCTCGAGCCGCTGCTCGTTGGTCAGGTCGGTGACGGCGGCGACGCGGGCAGCGTCCTCGGTCATGTGGTTGGCCAGCATGGCAAGCGCCATTCCGTAGCGGGCATCCCGCTGGACCACGGCGCCAAGCGGCGCGGTCGAAGCGACTTGGAACGCGGCGAGCGCTTCGAAGGAGCGGTCGCGGTTCATTGCGCACCAGCCGCGTTCGTAGAGCACGTCGACCGATCGCGGATTTGCCGACCGCGCAAGGCACCCGGTCCAGTCCCCGGCGCGGGCCGCCTGCCGCACGGCCGCGACGCGCCCGTCGCCCTGGGCGGGCAGCGCGTCCATCCGGACGGAGCGGGTCGGCGCCGGGGCGACAGGGGCGGGTGCTTCGGTCGCCCCGGTCACAGGCGCGGCGGCCTTTACCGGCGCTGACGCCTGCAGCGCGGGGGCCGGTCGTGCCGTCTGCACAGCCGCGGGGGCCCTGCCGCGTCCGGCGAGAAGGCGCGTCTCGACCGCGTCGATGGACGCCTTGGCCGAAGGGCGGCTCTGGCGGGCAAAATCGGCCATCTCGCGTAGTTGCGCGTCCGTCCCGATATCGTTCGCTTTCTCGAGCGTTGCGACAAGCACCGACGGATCGGTGCACGATCCCAGCACGCCGCGATAGCTTGCGAGTGCACCGGCCGTGTCACCGCTCTTCTGCTGCATCAGAGCCAGCTGCCACGCGTTGTTGACCCGGTCGCAGCGCAGCAGTTGCGGCGTCTGGCGCGCGACCGAGATCGCGGTCGCGGCATCCCCGACCGCGACCGCGCGGTCAAAGCGGGACTGCCCCTCGCCCGTTGCAACCAGGCTCATCATTTCCGCGGGCGGCGTCCAGTCGGGATAGCTCGCGCGCAGATGGTCGAGCCGACCGCGCGCAGCCCCCCAGTTGCCGATCTCGATCAGCTTCCAGATGCGGTTGGCCTCTTCGCCCGGGCCGGCCGGGGCCGCCGTCGTGGCCTTCAGCTCCGACAGGTTCGCGGGCGGGCGCCAGCCCGGATGCGCCTGCATCAGCCGCTGGATCTCGGCCTTTGCCGAACGCATGTCGTTCTGCTCGACATAGTATCGCAGGGCGCGCAGTTCGGCGTCGCCAAGCTCCTGGGCGGCCACGGGACCGGCGAGGACGCTCAGCGCGACAGAGAGGGACAAGGCCGCGCGACGGACGGCGGTGCGGCAGCCGGGGGCGGCGAAAATCACACGGGGAAACATTGGGGCGCCATCTCCAACTGGGCGAGATAGGAAAAGAGGTGCAGCGTTGCGGGGTAGTAGGACTGGCCGGGATCGAAGGGCGGCATGGCCGATCCCGGCTCGGCCCCGCCTGCGCAGGCCGCCAGCGCGATGATCGCGCGGTAGCCGGCGTCGCTCGACGTTTCGAGGACCTCTCCGCTGTCATAGTCGATCACCGTGGCGACCGCCCCATCACCAGCCGTGCGGGTCGAGAAGCCGCTGCCGGCAGCGTTCGTGACGACCGGGTGCCCGAACTTCCCCGACCACGCCATCCAAAGCGGCACGCGAAGCGCCTCGTAGCCGGAATTGGCCGAGAATTCGGCAGGGCGGTGCAGCCCGTCCGACGACACGGTCAGCCAGTCGGGCACAGGGCCGTGACGCGCGATCTCGGCCAGCAGCACGTCACCATTGGCCGCCGCCCCGGCCAGCCGCGGCGTGCCGGCCGCCTGAGCAAGCTCCTCCCTCGCGCGCAGCATGTAGTAGGACGGGTTGATGACAAAGCCGTTCTCGGTTTCGAAACCCGAGGCACCCGGCAGGAACAGGTAGGCACCCGCATGGCCCGGAAAATCGACCACGCAGAGCGCATCGAGGTCGCGCGCGATCGCGGTCGCGCGGACCATGTACTCGGGCCGATCGAACCGTGCCGCCGCGCCCATCAGGGCCCAGGCGTAGAACAGGTCGCCGTCGCTGGCATTGTTCGTGTCGGGCACCGGGATCGGCGCGTCGGGCAGCCACCGCCACGCCAGCAGGGCGTCGGGGCGGACGGCCAGGTTCTGCTCCGCCCAACGGAACATCGCCTCGAACGCCTCGGGGTCGTTCATCCGCTCAGCCAGGACCATACCGTAGCCCTGCCCCTCGGAGTGGCTGGCGTCCTTCTGCAGGCGGTCCACGACGCGGCCATTCGTATCCAGGTGCTGGGTCTTCCAGGCCTCCCACGCCTGGCGAAGCGCATCCTGGGGCTCAGCATCGACCAGAGTGGCAAAGGCAGTTGGGGCCAAGGGCAACGTAGCGAGGAGGGACAAGACGCTTCTACGGTTCACGACTGCTTATCTCCGCGGGTGAGGATAACGAGGCGCAGCGCGACCATCGCGAACACCAGGCTGACGCCAAAGACCAGCGCGGTGAAGGCCAATGGCGACCACGACGCATAATTGCCGGCGACCTGCCTGATGTTGCCGATGGTCAGCGGCTCGACCAGCTTCGGCAGGCGGTCCGCATCGCGCCAGTTGTTCCAGGCGCCGTCATGGCCCAGCACCGAGATCTGGCCCTGCGGCCCGCCGATCGACCGGCGCGCGTTCGCGATCGCGGCCGCGACCTCGGTCAACTCGGTGTCGGGGCCCAGAACAAGGTGGATCGCCCGCGGGTCGCTCGCGTCGAGATGCGCAAGCACCGCCTTGCCCGTCTGCTCGGACAGCCAAACCTCGGCCTCGGCGCCGGCATCGGGATTGATCTTGCGGGCCATGATGTCGATCTGCTCGCTCATACGCTCGACCGAGCTTCCGAACGCCGCCCCCAGAACGCCGTTCGCGATACCGACCAGCCCCCCGCCAAGAGCGCTTTCGCGCGGCTGTGGCTCGATCGGTCCGAAGAGGTCCACGGGCAGTTCGCGGATCGGTTCACCGGATGCCGGCAGATCCTGCTGCGGCACGGGCTCGGCACGGGTCAGGACGTTGGCGATGTCGCTGCGCGAGATCGTGTAGTCGCCAAGCGGCAGCTCTCCGATCCGGTCGAGCGTGAGCGCGGTCATGGTGCTGCCCCGCGGCATAGGAGGCCCGAGCGTCGCGACGAGCGTCATCCGGTCCGCCGGGCTGAAGCTGCCCGCGTCGCCGTTCAGCGTCACCGCGTCCGAGCGTAGCGCGTAGATCGGCAGGCGCAGATCCGTAAGGCGCAGCTTTGGCGATGTCGGCACCGTCAAGGTCGAGCTCCCGCGGATCTCGAGCTTGGGGAACTGGCCCACGGGACAGGCGGCGTCCTCAGGCTGACCGGGAACGAGCGCCTCGAACTGGATCAGGTTCGGCCCTTCCTTCAGGAGGTTGGCGTAGAACTTGATCGGAAACTGCTCGATCAGTTGGCCGCCCTCGCCGTAGAGGGGCAGCATTCGGATCGTCTCGCCGTTGATGCGGATCAGCAGGACGGATTCTTTCGGCAAGTTGCTGTCGTAGACGTAGTCGAGGTGCAGCATCGCCTTCTGCGCGGTCAGGACCAACCAGTCGCGCGGCAGGGTGAAGATCTGGTCGCGACGGAAGTAATGGCTGGTCGTGCGCGTGGTAGGCATGCCGAGGCTTTCCAGCGTAACGGGCACGCCCACCATCATATGCGTCCGCGGATCGATCCCGCTTTGCGCCAGGTTCACCTCCTCTGGTGGCGCGAAGCCGGCCACCTCGACGAAGACGCCGTCGAGGAACCCGCCGGCAGCGGCAGCGGCCACGCCGTCGCGCGGCACGGACAGGGCGAGGACGCGCGCGCCGTCGCCGCCGCGGCGGAACGTGGCAGACGGAGCGTCTGAACTCGGCAGCAAGGTGATGCGGGCCATGCGTTGCGCCGCGGCCGTGTCGGAGGCAGGCGCGGGATCATAGGCAACGTCTTCGTCATAGGTCAGGACGCGGCCGCCCAGAAGGTCTGTCAGGCGGCGCGCCAACTCATCCAGCAGCGGCTGCGCGCCCGCGGCAAGCGACTCCGGATCGCGCAGAGCGATGGACAGGCCAATGCCCTCGTCATGGGCGAGAGCGGCCAAAAAATCGATCGGTCCGGGCACGAGCGGCTGGTCATCCAGCACCGCACCCGATCTCGCCATGTCGATGTCGGTCCACAGGTCAAAGGCCGCTTCGGGGCCGCAGAACAACCGGTGGACCTGCTCCATCTGGACGGTGATGTCGTTGCGCCCGCTCTGCCACAGGTCTTCGGGCACGTCGAAAAGATCGACTGCATCAGGATCGAAGTTGCCCAGATCGCCCTCGCCCACGAGCGTCCCGTTGAGCAGGATCTGCATCTTCGACCGTTCCGGCAGCACATCGACGCCCGACATATGGGCGATGCGAAGCTGGCCGGGCATCGCATCCTCAGGCAGGTAGATCGAGAATTCGGCAACCGGACTTTCCCCCTGCAGCCGCACGAGGCTCCCCGGATTTGCGCCGGCACTGCGCGACAACAGCGGCGCGATGGCAGTCTTTGGCTTGGGCTGCTCCGGCGCGGCAGTGGCGTGCAGCCGCGTCCGCTCGATGGCCGAGAACGTCTCGGCCGGTATAACGTCGGCACCCTCCTCAGCCGGCGCGGCGGGCGCCGCCTCGCTTGGCGCGGTGAAGGACGGGATCATGATGAGCGGCGCTTCCTCTTGCGCCAGAACCGGCGCAGCAAGGCCCAGCGTCACGGCGCAGGCGGCGGCAATGGCCTTTGAGCCGACGACCCCCCGCATCACTCGCCCGCCAACATCGAAGCGGGCAGGACGAACCGCGGATCGCCCCCCTGGAAGCCCGTCGCGGCGGCGTCAGGCTGGCGCGTACGCTCTTCCTTGGCCCGTACGAAACTGGCCGAGATGGGGTCCACGTAATCCTCGAACGCCGGCGCAGAGGGCAACAGATCCTCAAGCTCGACGACAATGGCCCCGGAAGCCTGTGCGGCACGGCGACGGCGGGCAGGCTCGGCCGCAAGGGCGGCACTGGTGCGCAGGATACCGCGGAGCGCGAGGCGCACGACGTAGACGATGCCGCCCACGAGGCCGATCTCGGTGAAGTAGCGCTCGCGCATCCTCGCCCAGCGGCTGGACCGACCGTAGATCATGTGCCCGATGGTTTCGGCCGAGATCCAGGGCTGACCCTTGGCGAACTCGAGTCCGAGGATGATCTCCTGTCCGGATTTGCGGGACCAGCGGACCGACCCCTTGATCGGGTGCGAAAGGCTGGGCGCATCTTCGAGAAGGGGGCGGAATGCGATCGGCGCACCTTCGACCACATGGCCCGGTCGGATGTCGTCGCTCATCGGAAGGCTGACCCGCACGCCCGAGTTCGACGCATCCAGAACCACGCCGCGCAGCGGGCGCTCGGGGCTGCCAGCCAACGCGAGGTCGGCCGGTTCGGCCATGGCGACGCGGGGCGCGCCGCGGCGCTGCTGCTTTTCGTGGATGCACTGCATCGCAGCGCCCACAAGGACGAAGTTGAACAGGGCCCATCCGCCCACGATCTGCAGAACCTCGCGGTCGCCGGGGAACATCACGTAGCGTATGCCGCCCATGACGACGCCCGCGGCCAGCAGGACGAAGAGGACCAGAAGCGGCCGCGCGATCGGCGAAATCAGGTCCTCGTCCAGCGTCTCGTCCTTGGTGGTCACGTTGAACTTCGCGGAGCGCGGCGACAGGAAGGTCTTGAACACCGCCCGCGAGAGGTAGGGCGCCTGGGCGGTCTCGTAGAGTTCGGAGATCAGGGGCCAGCGCGTCTTGTTGAACAGCGCGTTCTGCACGACGAACGAAACCAGCGTGTAGGTGATCGTGTAGGCGATGACCTCGGGATAGGTCGCCACGAAAATCTCGAGCCCGAAGAACAGGTAGAGCAGCGGCGCGATGAGGAAGACCATCCGGATCACCGGGAAGAACCAGAAGCTCATCGAATTGATGTAGCAAAGCCGCTGCGTCATCCCGAGGCCGCCGCGAAGGAGGGGGTTCTTCAGGATCAGCATCTGCATCATGCCCGTGGCCCAGCGGCCGCGCTGCTGGATGAAGGACACGAAGCTTTCCGGCTGGAGCCCCGCGATCATTGCACGGTTGATGTAGAGGGACTTCCAGCCTGCAGAATGGATGTCGAGCGCGGTCTCGGCGTCTTCGGTAATCGTCTCGCGAGAGAACCCTCCCACGCTGTCAAGCGCAGCACGGCGGATCAGCGCGGCCGAGCCGCAGAAGAACGTGCCGTCCCACCGATCGAGGCCGAGATGCGTGTGGCCGTAGAACATCTCGTTCTCGGGCGGGCAGCTGTCAATGAAGCCGATGTTCCGATTGATCGGGTCGGGGTTCAGGAAGAAGTGCGGCGTCTGCACGAGGAAGAGCTTGTCGTCGGTCACGAAGTAACCCGCGGTCCGCGCAAGGAAGTCGCGCGCCGGCACGTGGTCGGCGTCGAACACGGCCACCAGATCCCCGTCGAGCCGTTCGAGGGCGGCCGACATGTTGCCGGCCTTGGCGTGCTCGTTCCGCTCTCGGGTGGAATAGATGATCCCCAGGTCGGCGCAGAGCTTCTGCAGCTCTGCCCGCCGCGCGATGGCCTGTTCGGCGATCTTCGGGTCCTCGTGGTTCATCCGCTGATCGGTGCCGCCGTCGTCGCACAGCACCACCCGCAGCTTCTCCTTAGGGTAGTGCATGTTCCGAGCGGCCGCGAGCGTGATCGCAAGCATCGAGGCAGGCTCGTTGAACGAGGGGACGAGCACGTCGACCGTCGGAAGATCGCGTGCCGACACGACGGGTGCCGCAGGCCGGGTGATCGGGTCCGCCGTCATGAAGCAGGTGAGGAAGAAAATGCAGATCGTGTAGGTCTCGGTCGCCAAGAGTGCGAGGGCGAAAGTCATGGACAGCGGAGAGTCCCAGCCCGGCAGCGTCTCGGTCGCGCGCCAGACCCAGTAGCGAAGGACCATCGCGCTCGCCGTGGCGAGCATGACGAAGCGCAGGGACGTCACGTGCGCGACTGGGCGCAGCGCGATGACGATCAGGAGTCCGACGACCCCCAGCAGCGCCTGCGTCCAGGTCGAGGTCGGCACGAGCGCGACGCCGATCACGGCGATCGAGGCCGCGACCCAGAGGACGGACCACAGTCCGGTCGTAACGGGCTCGGTGCGGACGGATTGGGCGGCGGCGACGCTCATTGCGCCAGCCCCTGGGGCGCTGCGAACGGGGAAAGGTTGTGCAGCGTGGTCTGCGTCCCCCTGGCAGTGGTCGCGACAGTCTGACCAAGCGCCCCCGCCCGAATCGGCTCGAGCGCGGCGCTCTGGTCGCCCGGTGCGCAATTGCGCATCATCACGTCGATTGCTCCGGCCCCTTGCGGCAGCAGCCGGGCCGCCCCCGTGACCGGCCGAACTGCAAGGACGCACACCGCGCCGGGCCCGGCCATTCGGCTGATGAAGAAGTATGGCCCTAGCGCATCCTCGGCGCTTTGCAGCTGCGAGCTGTCGGCATTGGTAAAAGGCGCCGGCAGACCGCCCGCATCGCTGATAAAACTCTCGAGCTTCATGCGGCCACCGCGAGAGGACTCGCCGCCGCGGGCGCGCATGAGAATGAAGTTGTCGCCCTCCATCGTGGTCTGGTTCGGCAGCACGACCCGCTGTTCCGTGGCCCCGCCGACCCTGCGCTGCAGCGTCAGGATTCCCGTGGGCACGTAAAGCCAGGCGCGACCGGCCGGCACCATCGAGTAGGGCGTCATCGGGAACTCTTCGGCCGTCGCACCGCCCGGCGAGCCTCCGGTCATGGTGCTGCACGCCGACAGGGCCAGAACGGCCAACGGTAGGCATACGCCAATGGCGCGCCGGAAAAGGCGCGTTCTCGTCGATCTGAATGTCATGCCGTTCGGCCCCCGAACAAAATGCTCTCAGGCCGACCAGAGAAGCCGACCGTCACAATTCCGAGGATCGTTTCTTGGCCGTCCGATGGTGTCGGGACTGCGCCGGTTGACTGATCGACCCTCTATCCAAAGCGCGGCTCTAATGAACCACCGCCCAGTCTCGAACCGGGTTAATCAAAAGATAATGGCAAAATGTGCAGAAGGGCGAGGTATAAATCAGGCGGATGATTGTTGGCGGACGCTCCCCGTGACAGGAACGCCACGCCCTATAAACCATTGGTTGTACTCATATAATAGAGGTCAACCCAACCGGGAGAGTTTAGCTCTCTTTGTCGTCTTCGGCGTCGTCTTCGGCCTCATTGGGGAGGTTGAAGAAGCTCTCCGCATCGCTGACGTCGCGGTCGTCATCCTCGACCAGCTCTTCGCCGGTGTCGGAAAGCTTGAACCGCTCGAGCCCGGAAATGGCCGAGGGCATCTTGGGCTCGGACTCTCCGGCAAGGCTCTGCTCGGTCGAGACAAGCTTGCGTCGCTCGTCGTCGTTCATCACCTGGCCGTCCTGCGCCCGCTTGGCGGCTGCCTTCTGCACGGCAAGGTCCAGCTCGGACTGCTTGCACAGGCCAAGCGCCACCGGGTCGACCGGCTCAAGGTTGTTGATGTTCCAGTGCGTGCGCTCGCGGATCGACTGGATCGTCGGCTTGGTCGTGCCCACCAGCTTGGAAATCTGGCTATCGGCAAGCTCGGGGTGGAACTTGACCAGCCACAGGATCGCGGCGGGGCGGTCCTGGCGCTTGGACAGCGGCGTGTAGCGGGGGCCGCGGCGCTTTTCCTCGCCCACCGAGGCGGGGTTGAACTTGAGCTTCAGCTTGTGCTGCGGGTTCTTCTCCGCCTTGTCGATCTCTTCCTGCGTCAGCTGGTTGTTCGCGATCGGATCGAAGCCCTTCACGCCCGCAGCCACGTCACCGTCCGCGATGCCCTGCACTTCAAGTTCGTGCAGTCCGCAGAAATCGGCGACCTGCTTGAAGGTCAGCGTCGTGTTATCGACCAGCCACACTGCCGTGGCCTTCGCCATGATCGGTTTGTCCGCCATATCCTGTCATCTCCTTCGTCGTGCGCGCATGGCTCGTCCGTGGCCCGGGAAGGGCCGACCCGGGAAACGGGCCAAGTTCGCATTGTAGGGGAACTCAGGATGGATATAGTCGCGGCTGGGCAACATGGAAAGTGCCAAATGTTTCGCCTTCTTGCGCTTCTCGTCGCATTCGCCCTGCCGGCCCGGGCCGAAGAGCCCGGCAGATTCGACTATTATGTCCTGTCGCTCAGCTGGTCGCCCAGCTGGTGTTCCCGCCAGGGCGCCGCACAGGGTTCGCCGCAATGTGACCGGCCTTTGGGGTGGATCCTGCACGGTCTGTGGCCGCAGCACGAGCGGGGCTATCCGGATTACTGCACCACTACAGCGCGAGATCCGTCGCGGACGGAGACAGCCGCCATGGCCGACATCATGGGCACGGGCGGGCTCGCCTGGCGCGAGTGGCAGAAGCATGGCCGGTGCTCCGGCCTGAGTGCCGAAGACTACTTTGCCCTGTCCCGCACGGCCTTCGCCAAAGTAACGCGGCCAGACGTGCTGCGGCAGTTAGAGGGGCCCGTCCGCCTTCCTGCCCGTGTGGTCGAAGAAGCGTTTCTCGAGGCGAACCCGGCCCTGTTTCCCGACGCGATCACGATCACCTGCCGGGCGGACCGGATTCAGGAAGCGCGCATCTGCCTTGCCCGAGACACCCTTATGCCCCGCCGCTGCGGTGAGGACGTGATCGAAGACTGCAGCCTTACGGACGCGCTGCTCGACCCGATCGACTAGGCGCTCGCGCGCAGCCCCTCGCGGACGAGGACCATCAGGTTGCCGAAATAGCCCTCGGACCGGGCCGGCTGGTTCGGGTCTGACGTGACGGCCATGACCATTTCGGAACCGACCGCGATCAACTGGCCGCCGTAGCCCCGGGCCAGCGCGAAATCCTGGCCGCCCTCGCGCCCAAGGAACCAGCCCAGCCCGTAGCCCAGCCCCGACCATGGCGAGCGGGTGCGTGGCTGCCACGCTTCGGCAATCCAGTCCTCGGACAGGACCCGCTCTCCGTTCCACCGCCCGCCAAGGCGGTGCATCTCGCCGAACCGCAGCATCGCATCGAGCGTCAGGCCCATCTGGTTGCCGCCCAGATATCGCCCCTGCGGGTCGCGGAGCCAAGGCGGGATCGATGCGTCCAGGGGATCGCCCAGCCTCGTGCGCATCTGCTCCAGCAGCGTCATGCCGGTCGCTTCGGCAAGCACCGCACCCAGAACATGGGTCGAGCCTGTGGAATAAAGCATCCGGCCGCCCGGCTCTGCCACCATGTCTCGAGACAGCGCATCGGCCACCCAGTTGCCACTGGCGATCCACGCGCCATAGTTCGGCCCCGACGTCCGTTCGAGCCCCGCCTGCATCGAGGCAAGGTGGCCCACGGTGATCCCCGCCACGTCCAGGTCGGCCTCTTCGGGGATCACGCCGGGTGCGAGATCGCCGATCGTCGCGTTGAGGCCCGGCACCTCGCCCCGGTCGATGGCAGCGCCCAGCAGGGACGCCACCCAAGTCTTTGCAACGGATTTCACGTTGTAGGTCGCGCCCTCGCCGGGGCCGCGGATGACTCGGCGCAGGACGGGTTCGCCCGCCCGCCAGACAGCAATCGCGTAGAGCTGGTCGAACGATGATGCACGCTCGGCCACGGCGTCCCATCCGGACTGGGCGCGCAAGACCTGCGGGGCAAGAAGGGCGGCACCGGCAGAGGCGAGGACAAGGCGGCGGGTCGGCATCGGCAATCTTTCGATCAGGAGCGCGGAAGGCGTGGCGGTCCTTAGCCGCCCGCGACCTCCAGCATGATCTTTCCGATATGGCCCGACGATTCCATTCGGGCATGGGCCTTCGCGGCCTCGTGAAGCGGGAAGCTCTGATCCATGACCGGCCTGAACGTGCCCGCCTCGAGAAGCGGCCAGACCTCGTCGTGAACGACCCGCGCGATCGCGGCCTTGGCGTTGTGCGACTGCGGGCGGAGGGTCGAGCCGGTGAGCATCAGGCGCTTGACCATGACCTGCGCGAAGTTGAGCTCGGCCTTCGGCCCCCCGAGGAATGCGATCATCACCAGCCGGCCGTCGGGCTTGAGACTCTTCACGTTGCGCGGGATGTAGTCTCCCCCGACCATGTCGAGGATCACGTCCGCGCCGCCGAACTCCTTCACCACGTCGACGAAGTCCTCGTCCCGGTAGTTGATCGCCCGCTCCGCCCCCAGTTCCTCGCAGGCGCGGCACTTCTCGGGCGATCCGGCGGTCGTCAAAACGCGCGCGCCCTGCGCCCGGGCAAGCTGGATGGCAGTCGTCCCGATCCCGGACGAGCCCCCGTGAACGAGGACCGTCTCCCCCGCTTTCAGCCCGCCGCGCTGGAACAGATTGGACCAGACCGTGAAGGTGGTTTCGGGCAGGGCCGCGGCCTCTCGCAGCGACAGACCGCGCGGGATGGGAAGGCAGTGCGCGGCCGGAGTTACCACGTACTGCGCATACCCCCCGCCGGGGAGCAGGGCACAGACCTGCTCCCCGGCCTGACGGCTGACGCCTTCGCCGACCGCGACGATTTCACCAGCGCATTCCAGGCCGGGCAGGTCCGAGGCGTCGGGCGGCGGGTTGTAGGCCCCTGCCCTCTGCAGCGCATCGGGTCGGTTCACCCCCGCCCATGCGACACGGATCAGCACCTCGCCGGCACCGGGCTCGGGCACCTCACGCTCGGCCGGGATCAGGACTTCGGGGCCTCCGGGTTGCGCGATTTCGACCACCTGCATCTTCTTTGCCATCGTCTGCTCCGTTTCAGTGCCGGTCAGCCACGGACCCGGGAAATCCCTTGGGCCGGTGGATGGGGGCGCGCAGGCGCGACAGGACGAAATTCGGCCCGGTCATCACCGCCCGCCCGAGTGGGTTCGAGTTCAATGCACTCTTCATCTTCTCGATCCGCATCACATCGTCGATCCGGCGCGCGATGAAGGCCTTGGTCTCCTGGTGATCGACCGAATCGTCGCCCAGCCAGAACAGGACCGCCGAGGCATAGACCCCTGACAGCGTGGCGCGCTTGGTGTACCAGTTTCCGTCAGTGGACGCGTCGCCGAGCGCACTCCAAATCGCGTCCGCGGTGCCCCAGACGGCCCGCGCGCCGTCGGCCGTGTGGATCGGCAGCGCGAACAGCGTTGCGGCGCGGCGAGCGGCCTCCTTGTCGACCGAAGCGAGGCGCAGCCAGATTGCCCGCGCGACCCGGCCGGAATAGGTCAGCTCGGCCATGTCCTCTTCGCGGACGCGCCGGGCCATCTCGGCGTCGCCGCGGCGATGAAACGCCAGGGCGAGGTCCACCGCCCCGCGCGGAAACAGGCCGCGGGCCTGGGCAAGCGGCACGCCTGCGTCCGACGCCGCGCGCTTCAGGGTCTGCTCGCTCCACCCGTCGAACGGGACATGGGCGAGGGCAGCGTCGAGTATCTTGGTCTGGGGATCGTCCATGGAACCTCCGGGGCGTTCGTTTCGCTAGACAAACTAGGGAGGGCCGCGTATAAGGCCACCTCCTGCAACGATCCGAAACTCTAGACTTAGAAAGGTGGTGAAAACCACATGCAGGTTAGCGTTCGCGACAACAATGTCGATCAAGCGCTCCGCGCCCTGAAGAAAAAGCTCCAGCGTGAGG
The DNA here is from genome assembly GCF_042089775.1 of Palleronia sp. NCBI lineage: Bacteria > Pseudomonadati > Pseudomonadota > Alphaproteobacteria > Rhodobacterales > Roseobacteraceae > Palleronia > Palleronia sp. The sequence goes on along the minus strand of NZ_JBELKF010000008.1, from coordinate 13,750 downwards.
GTGTCTTTCGCGAAATGAAGCTCAAGCAGCATTTCGAGAAGCCCTCGGAGAAAAAGGCGCGCGAGAAAGCCGAAGCTATCCGCCGGCAGCGCAAGCTCGCCCGGAAGAAGGCCCAGCGCGAGGGCATGATGTAAGGCCCTCTCGGCATTGCCCGAACCTTTGCAAGATCGAGGCCCTCCGGACGTTCGTTCGGGGGGTTTTTTCTTGGCCGGCGGCACTCGGGCAGAAAGCCGCCCCTTGTTCCCGGCCTTGCGGCGCCTTACTGCATCCACGCTTCGAGGCGTGAGGACCACCATGGATCACTTCGACTACAAGGGCGGCCGCCTCCACGCCGAAGACGTGGACATGGCCGAGATCGCCGCCGCAGTCGGCACCCCCTGCTACGTCTATTCGACGGCCACGCTGACCCGGCATTTCCAGCTTTTCGACGAGGCGCTGTCGGGGATGGACCACCTCGTGTGCTTCGCCATGAAGTCGCTGTCGAACCTCGCGATCCTGAAGCTTCTGGGCGATCTGGGCGCGGGAATGGACGTCGTGTCGGGGGGCGAATACGCCCGCGCCCGCGCCGCCGGCATTCCCGGCGACCGCATCGTCTTTTCCGGCGTCGGCAAGACCCGCGAAGAGATGGCCGAGGCCCTGTCCGGCGGCATCCGCCAGTTCAATATCGAAAGCGAGCCCGAGCTGCGTACCCTGTCCGAGGTGGCCGACCGCCTCGGCGCCACTGCGCCGATCGCGCTGCGGGTGAACCCCGATGTCGACGCGCGGACGCACGAAAAGATCGCGACGGGCCGCAAGACGGACAAGTTCGGCGTCCCCATCAAGCGCGCCCGCGAGATCTATGCCCTCGCCGCCTCTCTGCCGGGGATCGAGGTGGTGGGGATCGACGTGCATATCGGCTCGCAGCTCACCTCACTCGAGCCATTCGAGCAGGCCTACCTGAAGGTTGCTGAGCTGACCCACCAGCTTCGCGCCGACGGGCATGACATCCGCAGGCTGGACCTCGGCGGGGGTCTGGGCATCCCCTATACCCGCTGCAACGAGGCCCCTCCCCTCCCGGCCGAATATGGCGCATTGATCCGCCGCACCGTGGGCGAACTTGGCTGCGAGATCGAGATCGAGCCCGGTCGCCTGATCGCGGGCAATGCCGGTATCCTGCTGACCAAGCTGCTTTACGTGAAGGAAGAGTCGGACCGCCGCTGGCTGATCGTCGACGGCGCAATGAACGACCTGATCCGCCCCGCGATGTATGGCGCGCACCACGACATCGTGCCGCTGAACGAAACGCAGGCCGGGGTCGAGCTGCAGGAGGCGGATGTCGTCGGCCCGGTCTGCGAATCGGGTGACACCTTCGCCCGCGCCCGCCCGATGCCGCCGCTGGCCGAGGGTGACCTGCTGGCCTTCCGCTCGGCCGGGGCCTACGCGGCGGTGATGGCGAGCGAGTACAACTCGCGCCCGCTGGTGCCCGAGGTGCTGGTCCGCGGCGATCAATTCGCCGTCATCCGCGCTCGCCCCACGATTGACGAGATGTTGGGGCGCGATAGGCTACCTGGATGGCTCTAACGCGGAATTCGCCGCATCGGGCCTGCTGAACGGGACGACGCCGGAGGTCCATGACCCCGAGACACCCCCTCCCCGACGCGGCCCGTACCGGGCTGCGCAGGCCGCTTGTCCTGACCCGTGCCGGCATGGTCGCGGAGCGGATCAGCCGTACCTTCTGGCCGCTCTGGACGATCTGCCTCGCCACGCTCGCGGCCCTGATGATGGGCCTGCAGGACGTGCTTCCGCTCGAGGTGTCGTGGGTCCTGTCCCTCGGGGTGATCGTGACGGCGGCCTGGGCGATCTGGCACGGCATCCGGCGGTTCCGCTGGCCGTCCGAGGCCGAGGCGCTCGCCCGGCTCGACGCCACCCTCCCCGGCCGCCCCATTGCCGCACTGTCCGACCAGATGGCGATCGGCGGCAACGACCCCGCCTCGCGCGCCCTATGGGAGGCGCACGTCACCCGCATGGCCGAGCGCATCCGTGCCGCCCGGCCCGCGCGCCCGGACCTGCGGATGGCCGCCCGCGATCCGTTCGCCCTGCGCTACGCCGCCCTTCTGGCCTTCGCGATGGCGCTGCTGTTCGGGTCGTTCTGGCACGTCGGAAGCGTCACGCAGATCGCCCCGGGCGGGGGCCAGGCCGCCGCGGGCGGTCCCTCGTGGGAGGGCTGGATCGAGCCGCCGGCCTATACCGGCCTGCCCTCGCTCTATCTTGCGGACCTGCCTGCGGACTCGATCGACGTGCCCGAGGGCAGCCGGGTCACCCTGCGCCTTTACGGCGAAGTCGGGGACCTGACGGTGAACGAGACCGTCTCGGGCACCACCGACCCTGAACCAGCAAGCGCTCCGCAACACGGCTTTCCCGTCGCGCAATCGGGCGTGATCGAGGTCGACGGCCCTGGCGGTCGCGCCTGGCAGGTCGCCATGCGCCCGGACGCGCCCCCTTTGGTCGAGGTCACGGGCGACCCCGAGCGCGCGACGGGCGGCGAATTCCGCCAGGCCTTTGCCGCACGCGACGATTTCGGCGTCGTGACAGGAGAGGCACGTATCATGCTCGACATGGAGCGGGTGGACCGCCGCTATGGCCTCGCCCCCGCTCCCGACCCGCGCGATCCGATCGTGGTGGACCTGCCCCTGCCGATCTCGGGCGACCGGGCCGACTTTACCGGCACCCTGGTCGAAACCTTCTCGGAACACCCCTGGGCCAACCTGCCCGTGACCATCACCTACGAGGTCGAGGACGAGCGCGGCCAGACCGGCCGGTCGCAGCCCTACGAGATGGACCTCGCTGGCCAGCGCTACTTCGATCCGTTGGCACAGGCCCTCGTCGAGCAGCGCCGCGACCTTCTGTGGTCGCGTGATAATGCCCGCCGCGTCGCCGACGTGCTGCGCGCCGTGTCATGGCAGCCGGCGGGACTGTTTCCGTCCGAGACGCTATATCTCCGCCTGCGCGTCCTGATCCGGCGGCTCGAAGCGGGACTCGACGTCGCGCCGCTGACCGCGGAGCAGCAGGACGAGATCGCGGCCGAGCTCTGGGCCATCGCGCAGGAGATCGAATTCGGAGACCTGAACGACGCACGCGAACGGTTGGAGCGCGCGCAGGACCGCCTGTCCGAAGCGATGGAGAACGGCGCCGACGATGCCGAGATCGCCGAGCTGATGCAGGAAATGCGCGAGGCGATGAACGACTACATCGAACAGCTCGCCCGCGAGGGGCAGGAGCAGGGCGACCAGCAGCAGGCCCAGGGCGAGATGCAGGAGATGACTGGCGACCAGCTGCAGGAGATGATGGACGAGATCCAGCGCCTCATGGAAGAGGACCGCATGGCCGAGGCGCAGCGGCTGATGGAGCAGCTGAACCGCATGCTCGAGAACATGCGCGTGACCCAAGGGCAGCAGCGCCAGCAGGGCGAGGGTCAGCAGGCCATGGAGGGCCTGCAGGACACCCTGCGCGACCAGCAGGAGTTATCCGACGACAGCTTCCGCGACATGCAGGAGGGCCAGCAGCCTGGGCAGCAAGGTCAACAGGGTCAAGAAGGGAGGCCGAGCCAACAAGGCCAGGGGCAGCAGGGTTCGCGAGGTCAGGGTCAGCAGGGCCAAGGGCAGCAGCCGGGTCAGGGACAAGGCACTGAGCAGGGCCAGGGCGGCGAGCAAAGCCTTGCCGACCGACAGCAGGCCTTGCGCCAGGAGTTGAATCGGCAGCGTGGCGATTTGCCCGGTGCGGGCACCGAAGAGGGCGAGGCCGCGCGCGAGGCGCTTGGGCGCGCCGACAGCGCCATGGAGGGGGCTGAAGAGGCCCTGCGCGAGGGCGACACGCCCGGAGCACTCGACCGGCAGGCCGAGGCGCTAGAAGCTCTACGCGAGGGGATGCGAAACCTCGGCGAAGCAATCGCGCAAGAGCAGCAGCAAGGCCGGGGTCAATCGCAGGGACAGGCGCAGGGCGCACCGGGCGGCCAGTCCCGCGACCCGCTTGGACGGCAGGCCGGTGAGAGCGGGCAGATGGGCTCGGACCAGCAGCTGACGGGGCAGGACGAGGTACGCCGCCGGGCCGAGGAACTGCTGGGCGAAATCCGCCGCCGTTCTGGGGAACAGGACCGCCCGGAGCGCGAGCTGGACTACCTGCGCCGCCTGCTGGAGCGGTTTTAGCACCCGGCGCGGACGCTACCCGGTCAGTCGAACGTCCCCATGGCGCGACCGACGAGCATGAAGCTGCGCGCGGTGCGGGTGTCTGCGAGCTGCACGATCTCACCATCGGTCAGGCGCGGCTCGATCCGGTCGAGGAGCTGGTCGAACACCCGCAGGAAATGCAGCGCCACGTCCCGGAAGATCGCGTCCGCCCGCAGCCTTTGCGTGACCAGCGCAACCATCTCGTCATCCCGCACGCCGCCAACCGCCCCGATGGACGCGCCGCGCTCGCCATGCGCGAACCGCCGCCACAGCTCGGGGCGCGCACGCTCGACCGTCAGATCGTCCATGTAGAGCCCCTGTTGGCTCAGAAGCGTCAGGAGATCCTGCGCAGCGGTCACGACGACCTTGCTCTGGTGATCGCGCAGCGCGCGGCGCAATGCGCGGAAGCCGACCTCGTCCTGGGCATCCTGCGGGAAATGCAGGGCCGTGATCAGCTCGGCGACCGGCATCTCGGGTCCGGCGGAAGGATCAGTCGGCTCCAGCGCCAGCGTCTGCTGCTGGTGGGACGCCGTCGCGGTGGCCGGGCGCGGCTGCGGTGCAACCCCGGCCGGCATCGCCGTCTGGACCCGCGGGCGGGTCGCAAGCGCCGCGTCGAGCTTCTTTTCCAGCGCGGCAAGGTCCGGCGCCCCCCGCCGCTCTCCCGACATACGCGCGATCTCGCGGGTCAGGGCGTCGAGCCGGTGCACCAGGATCGCGGCCATCCAGATCAGCGCGATCGGCCCCAGCACGGCGACAGGCACCATCAGGACGCGCAGCGGATCCAGGTCGGCCTCACCCCCGGTGAAGCCGAAGAGAACGATGGCCGAGATTCCCAGCCAGACGATCGTGGCGACCCATGCGACGAGCTGGCCGCGCAGGGCCGAACCGTCGCCGTCGTCCTGAAGGCGCATTGCCATTTCAGCTATAGCTGATGGACAGGATTTCGTAGGATTTCTCGCCGCCCGGTGTGCGGACCTCGATGCTGTCGCCTTCTTCCTTGCCGATCAGCGCACGCGCGAGCGGGGATTTCATGTTGAGCTTCCCTGCCTCGAGGTTGGCCTCGGGCTCCCCGACGATCTGGTAGGTCTTTTCCTCGTCGGTGTCCTCGTCCACGATCTTGACCGTCGCGCCGAACTTGATCGGGCCGGACAGCTTCGACGTGTCAATCACATCGGCGCGAGCAAGGATGCCCTCGATTTCCTTGATGCGGCCCTCGATGAAGGACTGCTTTTCCTTGGCGGAGTGATACTCGGCGTTCTCGGACAGATCGCCGTGCTCGCGCGCCTCGGCGATCGCCTGGATGATCTCGGGGCGGTCCCTGGACTTCAGGCGCTTCAATTCTGCGTTCAGTGCGGCCTGTCCGTTGCGGGTCAGCGGTATCTTTTCCATGTTTCCCCAATGGAGCTTCGGCGCCCCCGGCCCCGGGTGCGTCGGTTGCAATCGTCGATGTCGCGGGCATCCTGACATACCCTCGCAACAGGCGAAAGCACCCGCTGCAGCGCGAGCGCACCTGCGCCGTAACGCCGTGTTGCAATTGAATTCCCGCGCGATCCGCGGATATTCACCCAAACGCCCCACGGCATTCGGAGGAGCACGAGATGACCGAGACGACGCGCGAAGCAATGGAATACGACGTGGTGATCGTCGGCGCCGGGCCAGCGGGGCTTTCGGCGGCGATCCGCCTCAAGCAGCTCGACCCCGCGCGCGAGGTCGTCGTGCTCGAGAAGGGCTCGGAGGTCGGCGCGCATATCCTGTCGGGCGCCGTGCTCGACCCGGTCGGCCTCGACGCGCTGATCCCGGACTGGAAGGAAAAGGGCGCTCCGCTGAACGTGCCGGTGACGGAGGACAAGTTCTTCTATCTCGGCGAAGGCGGCAAGGTCTCGGTTCCGACCAAGCTGATGCCGCCGATGATGAACAACCACGGCAACTACATCGTCTCGATGGGCAATGTCTGCCGCTGGCTGGCCGAACAGGCCGAAGAGCTGGGGGTCGAGATCTTCCCTGGCATGGCCTGCTCCGAACTGGTGTACCACGAGGACGGCACCGTCAAAGGCGTCGTGGCGGGTGAGTTCGGCCGCAACGCCGACGGCACCGAAGGTCCGGGCTATGAGCCGGGGATGGAGTTGCACGGCAAGTACGTCTTCCTCGGCGAAGGCGTGCGCGGGTCGTTGTCCAAGCAGGTCATTGCCAAGTTCGGCCTCGACAAGGACTCGGACTTCCAGAAGTTCGGCCTCGGCATGAAGGAGCTGTGGGAGATCGACCCCGAGAAGCACTCCCCCGGCCGTGTCGTCCACACGATGGGCTGGCCGCTAGGGTCGAATGCGGGCGGCGGATCGTTCATCTACCACCTCGACGACAACCAGGTCTATGTCGGCTTCGTCGTGCACCTGGGCTACGCCAACCCGCACGTGAACCCCTACCTGTCGTTCCAGCAGTTCAAGCACCACCCTTACGTCAAGGACCTGCTCGAAGGCGGCAAGCGCGTCAGCTACGGCGCGCGGGCGATCACCGAGGGCGGCTGGCAGTCCTTGCCGAAAACCGCCTTCCCCGGGGGCGCGCTGCTGGGCTGTGCGGCGGGCATGGTCAACGTTCCGCGCATCAAGGGCAACCACAACGCCATGCTCTCGGGCAAGGCGGCGGCCGAAGCCGCCCACTCCGCGATCGAGTCCGGGCGCAGCCGCGACGTGCTGGAAGAATACGACCGCGACGTGCGCGACGGCCCCATCGGCAAGGACCTCAAACCCGTCCGCAACGTCAAGCCGATCTGGTCGAAATACGGCCTGAACGCTTCGCTGGCGCTTGGCGGGTTCGACATGTGGACCAACCGCTTCGGCTTTTCGCTGCTGGGGACGATGAAGCACGGCAAGACGGACGCGCAGGCGACCGAGGACGCCGGCAAGCACAAGGTGATCGACTATCCCAAGCCCGACGGCAAGCTCAGCTTCGACCGGCTGACCAACGTTTCCTTCGCGAACACCAACCACGAAGAAAGTCAGCCCTCGCACCTGAAGCTGAAGGACCCCGACATCCCGGTGCAGGTGAACCTGCCGAAATATGCGGGCCTGTCGCAACGCTATTGCCCCGCGGGCGTGTACGAATTTGTCAAGGACGAAGGCACGGGGCAGGACCGGTTCGTCATCAACTTCCAGAACTGCGTCCACTGCAAGACTTGCGACATCAAGGACCCGTCCCAGAACATCGTCTGGACCACGCCGCAGGGCGGCGACGGGCCGAACTACCCGAACATGTGAGCGGATTGCGGCGCCCCGGACGGGGTGCCGCGATTGCCCTTCGGGGGCGCGGGCTCTACTCTGCGGGGTAACGAGCGCAGAAGGATCCCGCATGTTCCGCACAGCCATTCTAGCCGCCGGTCTGGCCGGCCTGGCCCTGCCCGGCTTGGCCGAGCCGGACGCGGGGGCGTACCTCGCCGGTCGCTCGGCGCAGTTGGCCGACGATTTCTCGGCCGCCGAACGCTACCTATCCGAGGCGCTGTCACGTGACGGCGAGAACCTCGCGCTGCTGGAATCGCTGGCCGGCGCGCAGATGTCGCTGCTGGAGTTCGACCGCGCCGCCACCGTGGCTGAGCGCCTGATCGAGAATGACGGCACCAGCCAGGTCGCTGCCCTGGCCGTGCTGACCGAGCGGGCCGGAGAGGGCGACTGGCAGGGGGTGATCGACGCGCTCGACGAGGGGCTGACGGTCGGTCCTCTCTACGATGGCCTCGCGCGCGCCTGGTCTCTGATCGGCCTCGACCGGACCGAGGACGCGCTTGCCGCGTTCGACGAAGTGGCCCAGCAGGACGGGGTGGGCGTGTTCGGCGTCTATCACAAGGCACTCGCCCTCGCCTCGCTCGGCCAGTTCGAGAACGCCGCCAACGTGCTTACGGCGAACGAAGGCGTTCGCCTGACGCGTCGCGCCCTCAAGGCCGAGGCGCAGATCCTGTCGCAGATGGGACGCGCCGACGAGGCGCGCGCTCTTCTGGAAGAAGAGGCCGGTTCGGATTTCGACATCACGCTCAGCGACACCTACGACGAACTCGCCGATGGCGAGCCGGTCGAATTCACTGTGGCGCCCGACGCGCGCGCTGGCATGGCCGAAGTCGCCTTCGACATCGCCAACACGGTCGTGGGCGAGACCGCACCCAGCTACGCGCTGCTCTATTCCCGTGTGGCCGAATACCTGCGCCCCGACCATATAGAGGCGACGCTGCTCTCCGCCCTGCTGTTCGAAGAGATGGGGCAATACGGCCTCGCGATTTCGACCTACGGCAACGTGCCTGCGGAAAACCCCGCTTTCGTCACCGCCGAGCTTGGGCGGGCCGAGGCTCTGCGGTCCGAAGGGCAGCTCGACCAGAGCATCGAGGTCATGCAGCAGCTCGCCCAGGAGTACGAGGACGAGGCACTCGTCCATATCTCTCTCGGCGACGCGCTGCGCGAGGACGGCCGCTACGAGAAAGCGCGCGCGGCCTACGACGAGGCCATCGCGCTGTTCGACGAGGCCGAGCCGGGCCAGTGGATCGTCTATTTCGCCCGTGCGATCACTGCCGAGCGTCTTGACGACTGGACGGCCGCCAAGGCCGATTTCGAGACTGCTCTCGAGCTGAACCCCAATCAGCCGCAGGTGCTGAACTACCTCGGCTACTCGATGCTCGAACGCGGCGACGATCTGGAAGAGGCGCTCGACATGATCGAGCGTGCCGTGGCCGCCGCGCCCAATTCCGGTGCTATCGTCGACAGCCTTGGCTGGGGCCTCTACCGCGCTGGCCGCTACGAGGAAGCCGTCGATCCCATGGAGCGCGCGGTCGAACTGATGCCCGTCGATCCGGTCGTGAACGACCACCTGGGCGACGTGCTCTGGACAGCGGGCCGCAAGCTCGAGGCGCGGTTCCAGTGGCAGCGCGCGCTCAGCTTCGTGGGCGACAGCCCCGAGGACGTCGACCCCGAGCGCATCCGCCGCAAGATCGAGGTCGGGCTCGACCAGGTGCTGGAAGAGGAAGGCGAGCCGCAACAGAGGGTGGCCAATGGCGGCTGAGGCCTTCGCGCCCGCGAAGGTCAACCTCGCGCTCCACGTGACCGGCCAGCGGGCGGACGGATATCACCTGCTGGACTCTATCGTCGTGTTCGCCGATGTCGGCGACACCGCCGCGGCCGAGGCCGGGGCAGACGATTGGCAGCTGACGATCGACGGGCCCTTCGCGCATGGCCTTGATCCCGACGCGCCCAACCTCGTGACGCGGGCTGCGCGGCTGACCGAAGGGCCGCCGGCCCACCTGACACTGACCAAGCGCCTGCCCATTGCGGCGGGCCTAGGGGGCGGTTCGGCCGATGCCGCGGCCACGTTGCAGGCGCTGCACGCCTTGGACGGGCGAAAAATTCCGAACGACGTGCTGTCCCTCGGCGCCGACCTGCCGGTCTGCCTTGCGGGCCAGCCAGCCCGGATGCGCGGGATCGGCGAGGACCTCTCTGCCCTGCCCGACCTGCCGCCCGCTTGGCTTGTCCTGGTGAATGCCGGTCGCCACGTCTCGACCGGCGGCGTCTATGCCGCGCTCACGGTGAAGGACAACGCCCCCCTGCCCGAGCCCGTGAAGTGGTCGGACGCCCCCGCGCTCGCAAACTGGCTTGCCGGTACGCGCAATGATCTGGAAGAACCGGCGCGGGCTCTGGAGCCGGCGATCGGCGTGTCCTTGGCGCAGATCGGCGCCACCGAAGGCTGTCTGCTGGCACGGATGTCAGGCTCGGGCGCGACCTGCTTCGGCCTCTACGAAACCGCGCCCGAGGCCAGTGCCGCGGCCGACGCGATCCGTGCGGCACAGCCCGATTGGTGGGTCCAGACGTCGGGCATTGGCCGCTAGACGCTCTAGCGCAGCCGCGCGACGACGAAGTCGGCAAGATCGTGCAGCATGTCGCGCAGCGGCGCCTCGGGTAGCTCACGCAGCGCCGCCTGCGCCGTCCCGGCCCAGCCGAGCGCCGTCTCTTGCGTCGATCGCAGCGCCCCCGTCTCGACCAGCAAGCGGTGCGCCCGCTCGAGGTCTCCGTCCTCCTGCCGGCCCTTGCCGATGGTGCGCGCCCAGAATGCCCAGTCCTCGCCGCCTTCCGCGGCAGCGACGGCGCGGATGACGGGAAGGGTCATCTTGCGCTCGCGAAAGTCATCGCCCACGCGCTTGCCGGTCTCGTCCAGCCAGTCGATCACGTCGTCGGCCATCTGAAATGCGATGCCCAGGGCGTCGCCATAGATATGCAGCGCGCGGATCTGATCTTCGGACGCGTCGGCGATCACGCCGCCGGCCTCGGTCGCGGCCGAGAACAGCGCCGCGGTCTTGCCCCGCACGATCTTCAGATAGGTGTCCTCGCCCGTGCTGAGATCGCTCATCGCGGTCAGCTGCAGCACCTCGCCCTCGGCGATGGTCGCGGCCGCGTTGGCAAGGATGTCGAGCACCCGGAGCGAGCCCGTCTCGACCATCAGCTGGAAGGACCGGGCGAAGAGGTAGTCGCCGACCAGCACGCTCGACTTGTTGTCCCAGAGCAGGTTCGCCGTCGGACGCCCGCGACGTTGCGACGATTCGTCCACAACGTCGTCATGCAGAAGGGTGGCCGTGTGGATGAACTCGACCGTCGCCGCGAGGTGGACGTCGTAGGGGCCCGGGTAGCCAAGCAACCGCGCCGAGGCGATGGTCAGCATCGGGCGGATGCGCTTGCCCCCCGCGCTGACGAGGTGCTGCGTCACCTCGGGGATGCGCGGGGCGTTCTCCGAGGACATGCGCGCCCGGATCAGGGCGTCGACCTGCGAGAGCGGAACCGACAGCGCCTCGGCCAGCTGCTCATGCGGTTTCGCTCGTACATCCATGTCTTGCCTCTTTCGCCGACCCGCAGCCGCGGTTACCTCGATGCCATGAAAGAACTCATACGCTCCAACGATCTCGCCACGATCGCCTTCGCCAAGGCCCTGCTGTCGGGCGAGGGGATAGAGGTGTTCGAGTTCGACGTCCATACGAGCATGATCGAGGGATCACTGGGCATACTGCCGCGTCGGCTGATGGTGGCCGACCGGGATCATTTCATCGCCACCGCAATCCTGCGCGACAACGATGTCGATCTCGGGCGATAGCCTCACGCAGGATGCCTTCCTCGGGGGGCGACTGATCCTCGGCCAGTTCCGCCGCGGCTACCGCGCCGGGGTGGACCCGGTGCTTCTGGCAGCAAGCGTGCAGGCCCGGCCGGGGCAGAGCGTGCTGGACCTCGGCTGTGGCGCGGGGGCGGCAATGTTGTGCCTGGCGGCACGGGTCGAGGGGCTGGACCTGCACGGACTCGAGCTACAGCCGGCCTATGCGGCCCTGGCGCGTGAGAACGCGGCGCGGAACGGGATCTCGGCGACCATCCACGGGGGCGACGTGGTGCACATGCCCCCGGCGCTCAGGGCGCGGCGCTTCGACCGGGTCATCGCGAACCCACCCTATTTCGACCGGCGCACCGGCACGCCCTCGCCCGACTCCCCGCGCGAGACGGCGTTCGGCGAGACCGTGGCACTCGCCGCCTGGGTCGCCGCCGGGGCACGGCGCCTCGAACCGCGTGGCGTGATGAGCGTGATCCAGAAGGCCGACCGCCTGCCCGACCTGATCGCCGCGATGCACCCCGTCCTCGGCAGCCTCCGCCTGCGCCCCGTGCAACCAAGAGCCGAGCGTCCAGCCGCGCTTGTCGTGGTCGAGGGAATCAAGGGCGGACGCTCGCCCGCGCGGGTGGAGGCCCCTCTGGTCCTGCACGAGGGCGCGCAGCACACCGCCGATGGTGACGATTTCAGCGCCGCCGCGCGGGCTCTGCTCAGGGCGGGAGCACCTTGGGAATAACTTTCGGCAAAATAATGCGAACTGTGGGAAATGATTGTGACGCACAGATGACAGACGGCGAAAGGGTGCTTATCTTCTAAGGACCACAGCAACGGAGGTGACGATGTCTGTAAGCTCGCACGTTCAGGAACTGCGCAGGAAACACCAAGCACTGGCGGCGGAAGTGGAGGCCGCACAACGCCGCCCAGCCTTCGATGAATCCGAGCTGAAACAGAAGAAACGTCAGAAACTCCGACTCAAGGAACAGATCGAGCGCCTTACGCACTGATCGACCACTCTCCCTGAGCGAGAAAGGCCGCCCCCGAGGGCCAGCCCCTGCCGATAGATGTTGATGCACGCGTTCTTGATTTTGTGGACCGTTGATCGAACCTATCTGGTGCATGTCAGGGGTCATCAAGTGATCTCGAAGACCACGCAAAACTGGACGTAGGCGTTGGCCCGCCGAAGTTCGCGGAAGTCTGAAAGGTTCGTGATCGGGTTTTTTGGATCGGGGGCGCCCGCCGCCGGGTTGGCGCTCCTTTCTTGTAGCGCCTATGAGCTCTTGCGAGCAGGCAGGCGGCGGATGGTCTTGTTGAGCAAGGCGACCCGCAGAGCGGAGATGCACAAGGTCGACCAGGGTTGTCGGTCGTCAGAGATCAAGTGGTCTGTTTCCTTTCCGCGAGATCGGGCTGGTCAGCGGAGGTCGGCCTCCTCCGCGTCATCCCGTCGCGCCCAAGGATCGACCCTCAGATCTTCCAGACACCATCACCTCAGGCGATAGATATTCGCTGGCACCCTGCCACGCACTGTTGGGTGCTGGAGGGAAATCCGATCGTTTCTTCGCAGCCGATAACGGCTATAGTAGATCCCTTTCATGCACGCGGCCCCGTGCGAGGTCGATCCGCTCTTCATGGGAAATGGATACTCGAACCGCTCGCCGATCGCCTCTCAGGCGAGGTGCACAGCGACTTCCTTGTCGACGATCCCGGCGTGGACGTTTGCCGGGACCGGGTTCAGTTCGGCCGGAGCCAGTCCTGTTGAAGCACAGAGGTCGGTGCGGCTCTCGGCGACGACAAAGTTCCGCATGTCGTTCGTCATCGCTTTCCCGAAGTCGATGACGGCGAGATGCACGCGCCCGGCTGAGACCTCCGGCTGGAAGACGGTCGCGAACGACTGCTTCAGTCCAGCATCCCCGTCCATCACGAAGATCAGAGGCGCGTCAGTGTCGCCGATGTAGTCGCGCAGGCGCATCGCGTAGGCGAACTGCATCATGTCGTAGCGCAGCATCCTGCCGGTGGCCGGCAATCCATATTCCTCCGGGTCAGGCCCGAAGCCTTCGCGAGGCGAACAAGATGGGCGTCGAACTCGGCTTTCGTCCAGATGCGGGCATGGCGCGCCGAAACGCAGTCGAGACCTGATCTTCGTTCGACGCCAGGGACCAGGCTTCGGCTTCTGCTGGCGAAATCTCCGGGTCGAACTGGAATGACGCCTCCATTGTGAAACCCGGGCGTAATGCCCGGTGCAGAGATGTTGGAACACCACCGGCAAGCGGCGCTTCCGGCTGGGCCAGTTCACCGTCAGCGCCTGGCTGTCCGTGGCGAAGCGGGAGCCCACCTTGGCGAAGTCGACCCCGGGAGAAGTCCTTCCCGGCGCACCACGAAGCTCCTGACCCGGTCGTGGTAGAAGTCGATATGCCGGTAGATGTCGCGGTAGGGGAGGCCAGATCTTC
>NZ_JBELKF010000070.1:0-17888 GCF_042089775.1 Palleronia sp. | reverse complement strand
ATCGACATCACTTCGATCCGCCTCTGGCTCCGCCATTTGTCAACATGACCTAGCGAGCGGTGGCCACGGACGAAGCAGGCGCGGCGATATTGGGCAGTGCGAGCGGATCTGGAGAATTCCCGGTCGTTGAACCCACCTATATAATCGGCGATCCCACCAGCACGCCGGCTTGTGAGGGCGGGACGAGTTGGCCGGCCATTCGAGCGGCCCCCTCGCTCTTCCGCAGCCCCGTCAGTTCGGCCTCCATATCGGCCCGAGAGGGATAGATGGAAATGGGTGTGCCATCTGCGACCATCGCGTAGATCCTCTCGATCTCATCATCGGTGACCGCTATGCACCCAAAGGTCCAATCGACTGGCGCGCCCTTCCAGTAGGTTGGTCCGCGTCCATGAATGAAGATATCTCCCCCGGGAGACTTGCCTAGGGCTTCCGCGCGCGCAACGTCCGCCGGGTTGGGGTATGAGATCCCTACAGACAGGTGGAATTTGCTGTTCGGGTTGCGTTTGTCGATCAAGTAGTGCCCCTCGGGCGTACGGCCGTCGCCTTCTGTTTCCTTGTGGCCTTCTGGTGCGAAGCCGAGGCCTACGTCGTATTTTGCGAGCTCTTGATTCTGATGCATCAGATAGAGCTTGCGCTCAGACTTAAACAGGAGGACGCGCGTCACCTTTGGGCCGTCATAGTCCCTGAACTTGCTCTGGTCGCCGCAGGCGGCCAGCGCCATCAAGGCGATCGCGATCAGGAACGCCCGAGTTCTTGTCATCTATGTCGCCTCTTGCTCTTTGCCTGCTGGCCATCCAGCGTCCGCCTTACCCGCGGAGGCAGGAGATACCACATCACAAGGGCGAGAGGCAGGCGTCCGAGACATCATAGTGTGGTCGAAATCAGGCGGACGTGCCAGAACATTCCATATCGATGGCTTTACCTCCCTCGCGGCTCTTCGCCTTGACGCATCTGAGAAATCGGCAAGATCGACGTGAAAGACTCTGCCCTGATGGTCCTCAATGCCACGGAGCGTTGCGAACAGCGCTCTGGATCGCCTACTCCTTGATTGACCCAGCGGACATCGCCCTTTGTCATGTTATCGCCGAGGCTATTCACGTTTTTGCGAAAAACGCGCTCCTATGTCTATAGCGGCCTATGTTGCCGGACTCAACTGACGAGAAGAACGCGAAGAGGAACATTGGAATGCAACGTCGCGACATGATTATGGCCGGCATGGCTACTTTCGGAGCCGCTGTCGTTGGTCTGCCAGCGCATGCACAGACTTTGCCGTCACGCCTGCAGCCGACGTTCGTCACACTGCACCATCCGCTTCCACCGGGCGAGGTCCACGTGTTCCCCGACGACTTCCAGCTTTTCTGGACCATGCCGGACGGTAAGGCATGGCGGTACGGCATCCGCGTCGGCCGAGATAGCCTTTACGAGGCCGGCGAGTACCACGTCGGCGCCAAGAAGGAATGGCCTTCGTGGACGCCGACGCCCGCGATGATCGAGCGCGAGCCCGAAAAATACGCCCAGCATGCCGATGGAGTGCCAGGGGGCCCGGATAACCCGCTAGGCGCCCGGGCGATCTACCTTTTCCAGGAAGGGCGCGGCGACACATTTCTCCGCATTCACGGCACTTCGGACGTGGCCAGCATTGGCCGCGCAGTTTCGAACGGCTGCGCGGGCCTGACGAATGAACATATCAAACTGCTTTACGAACAGGTGCCCTTGGAAGCGGGCGTGGTCCTGTATCCCAAGATGGCGGAAGCTTAGCTGCCTCCTCGATCTCCGCGACAGTGAACTTATCGCCAGATTGTGCGGAAGGCTCGTGCAGAAGCTTGATTGCGGAGATTGTGTCTCGGGACGTGGTGTAGCGGCGAATTTCGCTTGCGCGCTCGGCGCCCGACAAGTCTAGCCAGGTTTGAACCCAACATGCCTTATTGCACGAAGCACGTGTAGGATTAACCTCCTGAATCAGCTTGGTAGCTGGTGGGCGAGTTCAACCCGCGCCCGCCATCTACGAAACGCCGAACTGGCCAGTCTACAACGGGGCGCTCAAACGCCAGGCTCCCTGACGATTTGGTTCGACTCCGAGATGAGGCAGGGCTCGTCCACCGCACTATGAAGGTGCTGTCCGGCATGACGTTGCGCCAGACCACGGGCTTCGTGAAAGGCTTGATGAAGTTGGTCGATCTGGAGTGGACGGTGCCGGATTTCGGCACCCCGTCACGTCGCCAGATTGACTTGATCGGTCGAACGCGTCTACCGGTGAGGATCTTGGGTAGAGCTTCTCCAGTCGCACGCCGAGACGAAAGCGGTCTCAAGGCCGCCAATGTGTTTTGTGGCGACGGACATCAAGACAGCGGTGACAGTCGAGAGCTTCCTGCGGCAGCGCTTCCGGCAATAGAATTATTGGTGTTCATAATCAGGTAATCCCCTAACATCCACATTGGGAAAAGATTGTCGTAGAATCCCGAAAGCGGATGTGCTGATTGTCCGGCAGGTGCAATGAAATAGGAATGGTCATCATCAGCAAGCGACATCACCGCTTGGAAGTTCGTGCCGTAGCGACTGTCGAACGGCCCGGCATCCCGCAAGCTGAATAGCGTCGACTTCTGAGTGTATGGGCCTCCGGAAGCAGGTTCCATGATACCGGCAATGTCGGCGATGACGCCACCCGGGTCGGTTGCCGACCATTCCATAACGACCGAGTGTTCCGAGCCCCAGTACCATTCGGCCGGATCGGGCCCGTGCCGTTCCACAAGCCATCCCAAGGCGTCGTCTAGAGCCGCGCGGACGATCTCGTCGCACGTCTCACGCTTTTCAGACTGGCGGATGTCGCACCAGATCGCGCGCCCATCACGATCGGTCAGAACGTTGTACAGAAATTCCGGGTCGGATCGGGCCCAAAGGTTCTCCATCCCCGGGAACTCGTCTTCCAGAACACGCCGCTGTAAAGCCCGAACCCAAGCCCAAAAGACGAGCGGGTCGGCCGACTGCCGGTCCATTTCACCATTCCAGCGAGCGAGCCGGTTCACGATGTCTGCGCGGAACTGGCTCGCCGGTTTCGGCTCAGTCTCAAGCGGATCTTCCTTGAACCAAAGTTCTTTCGCCATCAGAGGCAGGAGAAAGCGAGCGGCCGCGCTGACGCTGTCCTGCTGAGCGGCAATGACGCCATCAACAGAGAAAATTGATTGACGCTCGTCCAGAATGGTGCGGCGGAGGCCGCGAAAATCCGGAGCCCCTGCGTAAGGCGGCTTCCGAGAAACATCCTTCGGCCAGCTCGCCAATGCTTCGCCGTCGGCAGTGACCACCTGCAGCCCCGAAGGCAAAAGGCCGGCGGCCGCATTGGCAGCGTTTTCCGCGCCGGACGATCGCTGCAGCCGGCTGAGCGCGGCAAGAAATCCCTCGGCGCCAATCTCAGCGCGTGCGACGGCATCATCCAAAGCTAGCGATGCAGTCGAGCGGAAAGACCAGGCAACACTTTCCGATTTACCGATTATTATGAACGGCACGCCGGGCAGCGTGGCGCCGATAACGGCGCCGCTCGGGAGTTGAATGTCGGCCAAGTACCACTGAGAAGGCAAGGACAAGGATCCGGTGACGTCGGTGGCGATGATCGGGGCTTTGGATACCGTCCGGTCCGCCGGCAAGGCCCAAGCATTCAGCCTGGCGTCCGGCCGATCAAGAAAAAGCTCTGGACTCTTTGGCCGGTCGTCCGGAATGATTGCTTTGGCGGGCCTGTGCAGATCAGCCGGGCTGTCCTGCGGACGCAAACTGGCAAGAAACGCCTGCACAATAGCTAGACTGTCGGAAGACCGCCACTGGCGGATGGTCCGTTCAAGCAGAAGTAGCTCGGGCGCACCACGGCCGCGTCCTCCCTTTGCTACTTCCTCGATCCAGGCATTGACGCCATTCGCATAGGCCTCGAGCGCCGTTGCAACATTGGGAGCGAGTTCAAGAGATTGCGGCGCCGCTGAAATGGCATTGCCAGCCTGTCTTGCCCTGAGCATTTGGCCAAGGCGATCCTGCGCATGAACGAAACCGAGCGCGAAGTAGATATCGGCGCTGGATTCGGCGGAAATGTGGGGAACTGCAGAAGCATCCCGCACGACTTCGACGGGCCCTTCTATGCCCGAAACGCTGAAGTCCTCGTCGTAATCGGGAACAGAGGCCGACAGCAAGTACCAGCTCAGACCTGTGGCAGCAGCTGCGAGACCTGCGATCGAGAGGAATGCCCACAACAGAACCTTAAAGAGCTTCTTCATGGCCCTGCCCGGCGAGCCACACTCATCCGACGAGGCGCACCCAATGGAACATGGTGGTGAGGACGCGCCAGCCGCGCATAATGCTCTAACCTGCTCCTGCTCCCCAGGAAAGCGTGGCGCGCTCCGCGCGAGCGTCCGATCATGAGACCGGCCACGACTGCGAGTGCGCGGTTGCCCGCAAACGTCATGAGCCAGCTCGTTGTCGCTTGCGCGCGCATATCGCTGCCGCTCGAGCCCTCGCGGCCGAGCCAACAGAGACCGATGAATGGCATCATGAGCACCAGCATCGTCCAGTCGCCGAACCGGGCATAGAACGTTGCAGCACTCGCGCCGGGAAGCGGCGCATCGATGATTCCCGTCTGCGCCGTATCGAGCCGCGCAAGCACTGCGCCGGTTGCATCAATCACGGCGGAGATCCCGGTATTCGCTGCCCGGACAACGGGAAGGCCCTCTTCAACGGCACGCATTCGCGCCGAAGCGAGATGCTGCTCGGGACCCATCGACATCCCGAACCAGGCGTCATTCGTCGCGTTGAAGATCCAAGCGGGACGGACGTTGTCCTCTGTTACGTGGCCGGGAAAGATGATTTCGTAGCATATTGCCGCACCGACAAGGGGCACGCCTGGCAAGGCAAGGGTCCGGGGGCCGGGACCCGGCGCGATCTCTCCGAGACTCTCCACGATGCGTTCGAACGGCAGCCAGCGGCGGAACGGAACGTACTCACCGAACGGGACAAGATGATGCTTGGAGTAGCTGGCCACCGGACCGCGCCCGCCGGAATAGGCCTGTATCGTGTTGTAGTAGACGGTCTGGGCACCATCGGCTTCGCGATCAAGGACACCCGCCAGTAGCAGCGCATCCCGCGGTAGCGTGTCGGCAAGACGGCTTTGCGCATCCAAGTCCTCGTCGAGGAAGCCAGGATACGCGGTTTCGGGCCAGAGGATCAGGTCGGGAGCACCCGGCTGCGCCGAGAGGTCGAGATAGCGCGCAACAATTTCCGCACGCTGCGCCGGATCCCACTTGTCCTGCTGTGCGACATTTCCCTGGACGATTCTGACCTGTACGCCCGTGCGGCCCGGTTCCGCTCCGGCAAGGCGCAGCGCACCAAAGCTCCAGACGACGCAGAGAAGGCCGACCAGCACCGCAAGCGGTAGAACGCGGGCGCGGCCGCACATAGAGAATGCAACGGCAGGCAAGACACCCGCGAGCACGGTCAGAAAGCTTGATCCGTAGCTTCCCACGAGGGCCGCTATCTGACGCAAGGCGGCGTGATCCGTCAGCGCATATCCGGCCAGGTTCCACGGGAAGCCGGTCAAGACGTGTCCGCGAAGCCATTCAGCTCCGGTCCAGCAGGCGGCGAATGCAACGGCGGCGACAAGATTCTGGGCACGCAATCGGGCGAAGATGGCACAGGCCAGAGCTGGGAAGATGGACAGCAAAGCAGCCAGTCCGATTACGGCCGGCATGGCAAGCGGTCCGAATGTCTCGGCCTCGACCATGAAGCTCTCGGTGATCCACCAGAGCCCGACAACGAAATGCGCAATCCCGAACATCCAGCCAAGGGCGAAGGCGGTGCGAACGCCGCGTCCGCGAAGCGCGAGAAACAGCGCCGACCAGGCGACCAAGACGGCCGTTAGATAAGAAAACGGCGGTAGGGCCAGCACCGCAACGGCGCCTGCGGCGATGGCAGCCAAGAAAGGAGCTGCCAACGCACCTCCGCGCGCGGCCTGATATACGTTATTGGCAGTCATCGATCAGGACGTGTGGACTTGGCTCGAAAAGACCGACGACAGAACGAGAACTGCCGCACCCGTTACGACGGCAACATCGGCGAGGTTGAACGCGGGCCAGTGGTAGCTCCCTACGTGGAAGTCCAAGAAATCCGTCACGGCGCCAAACCGAATCCTGTCGATGACATTGCCGAGCGCGCCACCAGCGATGAGCCCGTAGGCCATGGCCTCGGACGCACGCGTGGTTCGCAACATCATCAAGAATAACCATGCTGTGACAGTGAGGGCGACGCCGGTCAGCGCCCACCATGGGACCTGTCCGAACAGGCCGAACGTGATGCCATCGTTGCGGTGGAAGACGAGGTTGAAGCCGGGGAACACTGGCAGGTTGCCAGCCAAGCGCTCGGCGTGCGCAGTCACTACCGACTTGGAAAGCTGATCGAGCAGCAGAGCTGCGACCAGAACCGAAATACCTGCCGAACTAGAGGATCTGCCTTGTCGCATCGTTGCTCTTTCACCGATCGTCGCCACGCTGGAGGGGTCGTGCCGCAACTTGATCACTCCCAAACGTCTTTTCCGGCTGACCTCGCGGACCAGGAGGATGTTTAGGCACGCCCGCCATCGCCCGGCAGGTTTCCGCCAGGGCCGCGCTAACCCGGGACACGGTTCAAGTTCTATCGAGGGCGATGTCCGCTTTGAGCGCAGCAATCTGTGCCCGCGCCTTTTCGAGCAACTCCATCGACATCGACTCGGTCTCCGCGGCCTCCGCCGCCTTTGCGAGCCGGTCGTCCGACAGCGGATCGGTCGGGCGGCCGTCCACGCGCACCTCGTAGTGCAGGTTCGGGCCGGTGGCGGTACCGGTGGCCCCCACTCGGCCGATCATATCGCCCGCAGCGACGCGGTCGCCGATCCCCAGCCCGTCAGGCACCGCGCTGAGGTGGGCGTAGCGGGTCATGGTCGAGGATCCGTGGGCGATTTCGACGACGCGACCATAGCCGCCGCGTCGGCCGATGAAACGGATGCGCCCGGCCGCCGTGGAATATACCGGTGTGCCGCGCGCGGCGGCGAAGTCGACGCCGGTATGCATCCGCGTGTCGCCGTATACCGGATGGGTCCGGCGCCCATAAACCGAACTCAGCCGCGCGCCTTCGACCGGCTGGGCAAAGACACGCTCAACCTTGCCGTCGCGGAAGATGGTGGCGCGCCCCGAGCCGTCGTCGGGCCAGACGACCTCGAAAGCGGTGCCGCCGAGGTCGAGCGCGGCATAGGTGATCTCGGGCTGACCGATCCTCTCTTCACCGACGCGCGCCTCCCGCCACATCAGGCGGAGAGTCTCGCCTCCTGACAGATCGCGCCGGAAATCCACCGCTTCACCGAGCATCTCTGCCAGATCGACCGCAAAGCGCGCGGGCATTCCTGCGTCACTGAGAGCGACGGAAACCGAGCTTTCGATCCGCGCCTCCCCTGCAAGGGTCACAATGTCGGTCTCCGGGGCGAGGACCTGGGTCGCGACGCGTTCGCCGAAGGTGGCTTCGATCCGTATCCCGTCATCCACGAGGAGCGCCACGCGCTGTGGCTTGCCGTCGGGTGCCGTCACGACCGTAAGCTCGTGTCCTGGCCGCAATCGCCGGAGATCGTATTCCACCCCGATTGCGAGAGCGACTTCGGCGCGGTCCGCGGCAGCAAGACCAGCTTGGGACAGGACCACGTCCAGCGTTTCCCCTGATGCTATTTTGCGAGACCACGTTCTGCGTGGCAATTCGATCGACGGAACCGATGTCTCGACCGTCGCAGCGGCTGCCAGCACGGGCGGCGGGAACGTGCGTGCGACGGCAGGTTGCGCAACGGCGAAACCACCCGGGATTGGGGCCACGGATGGTAAGGGCGGTTCGATTGGGGCGGGTGCCCAAAGACCGACCGTGCTGAGGGCGCGCGGCACGGGCTCTTTCGAAAAGCCGCCAAACAAGGCGGCGGCCGTCACCGAAACCCCGCCCGCAACAGCCAGCCCTGCTGCCAGATACCTCAACCTCATGTCGCCCCCTCTGAAGTTTCTTCTATTGCGCGGCGGATCTTCGGCACCGCGAATTCCCGCGGCTCGTGATAGTCGATGGTACTGACAAAGTCGCCGCTGGCGTCGAACAGAAACACGCTCGCCGTGTGGTTCATCGTGTACCCTCCGGCCTCTGCCGGCACCTTCTCGTATGTTGCGCGGAAGTCTTCAACCGCTTGCGCGATTTGGTCTTCCGGGCCAGTCCAGCCGCGAATGGTCGGATGAAAGTAGCCGACATACTCGGCCATCGCGTCCACCGTGTCCCGTTCGGGATCGACGGTAACGAAGACGACGTTCAGCCGGTCGGCATCCTCCGCCAGCGCATCCAGCCATCCGGAGATGTCGGAAAGCGTGGTCGGGCACACGTCCGGGCAGTAGGTAAAGCCAAAGAACACCAGGGACGGCTGTCCGATCAAGTCGGACGGTTCGACCGGCTGCCCCTCATGATCCGTCAGACGAAAGTCCATCTCCGATAGAGGCAAAGGGCGCTCACCGACCGGCGCAGGAGCGCCGGGACCGTCCGCACGCCACCAACCGACAGCCAGGGTGAGGCCGAATGCGCCGACGCCTGCCGCGCCAAACCTCAGTAAAGCGCGCCTCCGCATCAGTCCTCCGGCCCGCGCGCGGCAATGTTGAGGATCGGCACGTCGACCGTGACCTCGCCGCCGTCCGAGAAAGCCAGCGTCAGCGGAAAGGCCTCGCCTTCGATCATGGCGGTCTGCAGGCGCATCAGCATCGCGTGCAGCCCGCCCGGTTCCAGCGCCACGCTTTCGCCGGGAGCGATGGTGATTTCGCCCGCCGGCGCCATCGAACTCAGGCCCTCGGCGGTCGTCGTGCTCCGATGGATTTCCGGCATCGCTGCCAGTGAGGTCGAAAGCCCCGTCAGCGTCACCGCCTCCTCGCCATTGTTCAGGACAGTCATGTAAGCTGCGCCGGGGCGGCTCACGCCGATCGAGGCGCGCGCCCAAGGCTGCTCCACCACCACATCGTCCGATCCGGCAAGCGCCGCTTCGGGCGCAAAGAATGGGACAAGCGCCGCCAGCGCGGCGAAGGTCATGCGTCTCATCAGATAGTCTCTCCTTTGTGGGGGCGATTGCTCACCGGCCGCTTTCGGCGACTTCGTCGGCCACCAGGGTTCGCAGCTCCTCCTCGCCGAACGGGTCCAGTGGCCGGCCGTTCACGAAGAAGGTGGGGGTTTGGCGGACGCCCATGGCTTCGACGTCGGCGCGATCCTGGTTCAGGATCGCCATTGTCTGGGGCGCCTTCATCTGCGCCTGCGCGGCCTCGATATCGAGCCCGGCACTGGCGGCAATCTCCAAAAGCAGCCCCGGTTCGGGCGCACCGTGCGACGCCCATTGCGGCTGTTCGCGCAGGACGGCCTCAAGCACCGGCTCGAACACTCCCTGCATCCGCGCCGCCTCCAAGACACGGATCGCTTCCTCCGAGCCTGCGCCGTGGAACGGCGTGTAGCGAATTGCCACGCGGACCGCATCGCCATGCTCGGCCATGATATCCTTCACCACCGGGTAGAAGGCGCGGCATGCCTCACAAGCAGGATCGAAGAACTCGACAATGGTGACGGGTGCCTCATCGGGTCCGAGGATCGGCGAATACGGCCGCAACAGCGTCTCGGCCTGATCGGAAGGTATGGTTGCGCGCGCCGTCACGGGGGCGGGACGGCTGGCATACCAGGCCGCCGCGGCGAACAGGGCAAGGCCCAGGACAAGGACGGACAGGATCAGGGGGCGGCGGGTCATGCGCGCGGCTCCTTCAAGGAAAGGGCGGACAGGCACGCGGTCAGCGTGAAGGCCAGAAGTGATAGAAGCGGGATCGGAATCCCGAGGATCAGTTGGTTGTCGTCGGTGCAGGAGGGGCCGGTCGCAGTGCAGGGCCGGACGGGCTCCGGAATGATGCCAAGGTAGAGACCCATATGCCAAAGGGCGACGGCCCCACCGCCGAGACTGAGGACCACGCCATAGCGCCCGACGCGACCATCCTGCCACCACAGTCCGAGGCCCAGGACGATCGCCAGCGGGAACATGAACGCACGCTGATACCAACACAGCAGACAGGGCATCTGACCCAGCACCTCCCCGATGAACAGCACGGCCATGGTCGCGGCAAGCGCTACCAGCCACGCGGCGATCAGCGCAGCCTCGCCGGTCAGCTTCGAGATCATCGGGCAACGCGCTCCTGCAGATCGGCGAGGATCTCTTCGGCCGGGGTGCCGTATTGCCATCCCTTCACGTAGCCGCCGGATGGATCGAAAAGGAAAAGCTGCGAGGAATGGCCGACAGTATATCCGCCTTGAGACGCGGCCTCTCCAGACTTCTCATAGAAGATATTGAAGTTGTCGGCGGTTCGCTCGATCTGATCGGGCGTTCCGGCAAGACCGATGATCCCGGCGTCGAACCGCGGCACGAAATCCGCCAAGGCCGCAGGCGTGTCGCGTGCGGGGTCGATTGAGATGAAAAGCGGCTGGACCCGGTCCGCGTCCTCGCCAAGCCCGTCCATGACGGCGGCAATCTCGGCGAGCGTTGTGGTGCAGACATCCGGACAGTTCGTGAAGCCGAAGAAGACGAGCATCCAGCGGCCCGCGAAATCTTCCTGCGTACGCAGCATGCCTCTGTGGTCCGTCAGTTCGAACTCCGCGGGAGAGGCAGGCGCACCTTTCGCCGCCCGGTCGGCACGATAATCCACCCAGAGCAGCAACCACACGAAGGCAAGCACCGCGATGCCCGCCAGCGCCCAGAGAATTTTCTGAATCAACGACAGTCTCAAGGTGCCCACACGCTCGATTTTTTCTCGACATTGGGTGCGGGTACATCCTTCACCTACTGTAGGTTCAAGCCCTTTCGGACGTTGCACAGCAGATTCACGCACCTGTGACTCAGAGGTGGGCTTCCCAATCCACGGTCTGAAACCTACCACCACCGAAGCATCAAGGAGGCGCGCATGCTGACCATCGGCAGCCTGGCCAAGAAGACCGGAACCAAAGTGCAGACGATCCGCTACTACGAGCAGATCGGGATGATGCCGGAGCCGGGACGCACAGCAGGGGGACAACGCCGCTATGGCGATCCAGAGCTGGACCGGCTGGCCTTCATCCGACATGCGCGCCAGCTCGGTTTTCCCCTCGAGGCAATCCGGGAACTCCTTGATCTAAGCGACCAGCCCGATCGCCCCTGTCACGAGGCAGACGCCATAGCACGGCGGCAGTTGAAACAAGTGGAGCAGCGCCTGGCGCGGCTGGAAGCTCTGCGCACGGAGCTGAAGCGCATGGTTCATGAGTGCAGCGGTGGTCAGACCGCCGATTGCCGGGTTCTGGAGGTGCTGCGCGATCATTCCGAATGCCTGACCGACCATGCCCACATCGGCGCCTGAAATGCCTGCCGCCATAGGTTGCTGAAAAGCGGGAACGGCATGTCCGAAATCGTTAGTGTCGGATCATCGCTGCTTTATGGGAGGAACAGTCTCGACCTTGTGGCCCTTTGTCTTGCCACTGGCTCCCGGCAGTATGTCCTACATTGTGGGCCAACCGCGGCTCAAAGCGGGTGAGGCGACGGCTTTCGCCAATCGTGCGCGGAGCCTGCTTCTGATCTATGGTTCGTTCTGGGCTTCTCCACGGTGTTGGTGGCGCTCGGCGCCGGAGCCAGCCTTCTTGGCGGGTGGCGCTGATCGTTCTGTTCAGGCTCGTGATGATGGACGCTGTCAGAGTTGGCGCGATATGCGTGAAACTGACCAGATGTCGCGACGAGGGGCGGCAACCCAAGGACGACTGCACCCGGGAGTGACCGGCAAGCGAGTTGGACTTCACGCTGCCGGGCGAGCGGGTCGTGGACATTCTGGAGCGCATCGCCTGCGAGCGGGGATACGCCGACAAAACGAGCGTCTGGATGAACGAGCCCGCCACGCTGGTGCCGCCGTGCGCCACGAGCCTCGACAAATCCCGGCTCTGCATCGTTCCAGTCGTTGAAGGTGCGGATAGGAACCTCGCGACGGATCGCTGACTCATGCCTGCCCTGCGCAGACGTCTGGACTGCACCGCGATCCGAGCATCACAGAGCAGGCGCTCGATGGTGGCTGGGCTGATCCTCAGGAGCAGTTGACGCAGTTCCTCTCGATCTTCGACGACGCCATGCCGGATCGGAGCGGACAACAGCAGCGGGGTCATCTCCTTCAGCCGCTTTGAACACAGGCGATCCGACAGGTTCCACAGCGCCAGCAATGCCGCCTCGACTTCGGGGCTATAGGTAGGCCGCCGGTTGCGCCGAGGCTCCCTGGCACTGGTCTTCGTGCTAACAGACGGATGGCGTGCTTGCGGTGATACCCCGTCAGCGCGACAAACTCGTTCAAGATGCGTCCGCGTTCTGCTCGTGAGCTGCTCTGATACCGCTCGCCAGTCACAAGTAGGAGTTCCGAGCGCGTCGCCATGCTGATCCTTCGAGCCATCCACCCAAAACCAGCTTGGGGCGAAGCTAGCCGGTCAGCTTCCGGTAACAATTTCGGTGAGGTAATGCGGCCCGCCGCCCCGCATTGGAAAGCCACCAAGCAGTGCGGCCGAGCCGCCATCGGTGACGCTGCCATCCTATTGGACATCTAGTGGGCTGTGAGCGCGGTGGCTCGCGACCGGCAGTGGGTAGCTCGTCCTACCTTCCGATTTGTCTGCCTGTCCGTCGCACTTGGCTTCGCAGTGTCGGTGGCCTTCGAGCACTTGGCCATCGGCGTTCTGCAGAGGTGGCAGTATCCCGATGCCATGCCCATGGTCCCGCTGCTGCAAATCGGAGCGACGCCGTTCATGCAATGGGTGCTTTCGCCGCCGCTGGTCCTTTACCTGGTTCGACGCCAAATCACCTGAGGTACCTCTTTCCTGTCCGGAACAGCCATCAGATCTTTCGGAAGAGACTGAACTGGAAGGACTGCTGCGAGTTCCAGGGCGTGACGTGCAGATGTGAGCTCTCCGCCACCAGCTGGAATCGGTTGCCCAAGGTCCCCGCTAGCGTCTCAGGACTGTAGCGAACGACTGGCAGTCCGCTGCACCGCTCCGGTCCGTCGAGCGCAAAGGTGGCAATGATCGCATGGCCGTTCGGGCGCAGAGCCGCATACAAGCGGTCCACGTAAGCTGCTCTGTCTGCCGCGCCGGTCAGGAAATGAAACACCGCCCGATCGTGCCAGAGGTCGTATTGGCGATCGGGCGACCAGGTTGTCACGTCAGCGGCGATCCAACTCACGTTGTTCGAATGCGGTCCGAGCCTCGCCCGGGCCGCAGCGAGAGCGTGTTCGGAAATGTCGAGGACGGTCAGGTTCTCCACACCTTGAGCCAACAGGCCATCCACGAACCGCGACGTGCCGCCCCCGACGTCGATGACTTCTGAGGATGCGTTGATCCCGGCCAGCTTCGCGAGATCAAGCGATGGCACTGGTTTCTCCTGATGCCAGCTCACCTCGGTGTCGTTCTTCTCGACGTAGACGCGTTCCCAGTGCGCTTGCGTTCCGTTGCCCATCAAGATCCCTCTCTTTCGCAACATGAAGAAACTCTATATCTTTGGATGACGCGGTCCACCCATCCAGAAGTGACCCTGTCCCGAGAAAGTGGACGAGGTCAGGCCGCCATACGCTCCATGTCGGCCGGTGATCGGTATCGCGGAATGCAAGCGCCGTGATCGTAGAAGTCTTCGATATATGCGTTTCTCGCACATGCAGCAGCTCCACGTTTCTGTGGCAGCAGACGCTCGCCTTCTGACAAACAGGAGTTGGCACTGATCCCGCCGCAACTGCTGGGCTGCCCCTCTTGCTCGGGTCGGAGCACTTCGTCCAACCCGCCCTCCAGCGACCCGATCGGACGAAAATCCGGGATACAACCACAAGGTGGCAAACGGCGGGTTTCGAGGCCCCTGGCGCCGACAACCCACGATAGGAATCTGGGCAGATGCGGGAAGTGCGGTGGACCGATTGCCGCCCGGCTCCGCCGACTTTCCCGCCGTTCGCCGCATGCGCTCGGTTTTGGTCGCGCCCGCGAAGCGTTGGGTGGCAAGGAAGGCGAGCTGCCATTTGCCGTGAAATGCACGAATGGCAGCTCTCAGATTTAGCTCGCGTCCTTGAGCTCGGCGTATTCACCGCGGACCTGGATGGTCACGGTGGACGCCGCATCGTCGCGATTGCGCCAGAACCAGCCGTGCTCGCCCTCAAAGTCGGCGACGATCTCGCCTTCTTCACCGGCGGAGCCGCGGCCCTTCTCGTACGTGACCGACTGTCCACCGCCATGACCGTGGAGGTCGAAATTCACCCGGCCGCCATCGACCAGCATGCGGTATTGGGCGGTCTGGCCGTCCTCCATCAAGAGCTTCCACTCGGCGGTGTCGCCCGGCTCGAGCGTGAACGTGATCTCGTCGCACCAGGTCTCCGCTTCCTGTGCGTGCGCAGCGCCCACGAGGAGGCCGAAGACGTCGTTCAGAAGGCTCGACTGCTCGCCGGCCGCCTGATCCATCTGCCGATCTGCCTCGGCCTCGCCGACGAGCTGGGTCTTGAGCTCGCCCATCTCGGTCAGACCGAGCACGCTGCCGACGCGGGTCGGATCGATCCCGTATTCGGCGGGCAGGACCACCGTCACGAGGATGGCCACGGCGGAGACCCCGGCGATGACCGTGGAGCGGATGAGTTGCGCCGAGCTCGGCAGCTCGTCGAGGCTGGGTTTCTGCGCGTTGAACATGGTGAAGGTCTCCTTTTACGCGGCCACGAAGATGCCGGTGATCTGGTAGCCCATGAGAATGAAGCCCATGGACATCATGATGACGCTGGCGGTGTAGGCCTGGCGGAAGAGATTCGGGGACTTCCGCCAGAAGCCCATGACGAAGAGGATCACGGCGAGCGCCATGAGCTGGCCAAGTTCGACACCGAGGTTGAAGGCCAGCAGGTTGAGCAGCAGCCCGTTCGAGCCGATTTCGTAGTCGAGGATCTTGGTGGCCAGGCTCGTGCCGTGGAAGAAGCCGAAGATCAGCGTCGCGGCCTTGGTGTTCGGCTGGAAACCGAACCAGCGCTGATAGGCGCCGAGGTTGTCGAGCGCCTTGTAGACGACCGACAGGCCGATGATCGCGTCGATGACGTAAGCGTTGATGCCCCAGCCGAACCAGACGCCGAGCAGCATCGTGGTCGAGTGGCCAATTGCGAAGAGGCTCACATAGATGCCGACGTTCTTCATCCTGTAGAGGAAGAAGACGACGCCGAGCAGGAACAGGATGTGGTCGTATCCGGTCACCATGTGCTTAGCGCCGGGATACATGAAGGGGATGATGTTCACCCCCCAGATTTCTTGGATGTAGCCCACGTCGCCCTCGGTGACGTTATGGGCCAGGGCGTCCCCGGCGCTCAGCATGAGCGCGGACAGCGTGAGAAGGGAAAGGACGGCGAGCCGGCGTGCGCCGGGATCACCCCGTCCCCGATGGGGAGTGGTCATGAATGGTCTCCGCGTGGATTTGCTTGATCGATGAATATGCTCCCAAAAGGAGCGCCTTCGATCAGGCGCGCGGGGGGCGCTCGATGCGGAACTTGGCTGATGGCCCGTCCGCGGCAGGTCTTAACCGCCAGGCTGAGCTGTAGCCCTCGAATGGCTGCGAAACGAAGGCAGGCGCCAGGACGGCTTGGCTGTGGTCGTGATCCACGCTGTCGTGGCCATGCCCGTGCATGGCCCACGCGAGATCTTCCTCGAGCCCGTGGGAATGACCGTGCGCGGTGATCATCTCCATGTTCTCCTGAGGTGTCTTGAAGATCGACGGCGCATGGGATGTCGCCGGCGTGACGGACCAGACGACGACCGCGAGGCTAAGAAGCGCGGCGAGCGCGCGCTGTCCCTGTCCGGATCGAAATCATCGGTTCTGCCTGCTCCCTCGTCTTGCAGCAGCGTGTCGCCCGCTGTCTTGCTCTATCCTCCCGCGGGGGATACCGTCATCCTATGTCAGACCCTCATGTCCACTCAAATCATCCTGCCCTGATTGCCCGGCTGAAACGCGCCGACGGGCACCTGCGCTCGGTCATCGAGATGCTGGAGACCGGCAAGCCCTGCCTCGACATCGCGCAGCAGCTCCATGCGGTCGAGAAGGCCGTGACGAACGCCAAGCGGGCGCTGATCCACGACCATGTCGACCACTGCCTCGACACCGAGGCCTCGGACACCGATCGCGCCGAACTCAAACTGATCTCACGCTACCTCTGAGGGCCTCATGCTGTCCATCCTCGGCGACCGCACCTACCGGCATCTCTTCCTCGCGCAGGTGGTGGCCCTGCTCGGCACCGGCCTTGCCACCGTGGCGCTCGGTCTTTTGGCCTACGACCTTGCGGGGGATCGCGCGGGGCTCGTCCTCGGCGCCGTCTTCACGATCAAGATGGTGGCCTATGTCGGCATCGCCCCGATCGCTGGGGCCTTTGCCGATCGTGTGCCGCGCCGGGCGATGCTGGTCGCGCTCGACCTCGTGCGGGCGGGTGCGGCGCTGGCGCTGCCCTTCGTGACCGAGGTCTGGCAGGTCTTCGTCCTGATCTTCCTTTTGCAATCGGCCTCTGCTGCCTTCACGCCGACCTTCCAGGCGACGATCCCCGACGTGCTTCCGGAAGAGGATCGCTACACCCGTGCGCTGTCGCTATCCCGGCTGGCCTACGATCTTGAGAACATCGTCAGCCCGACGCTCGCGGGCCTGCTCCTCGCGGTGATGTCCTACAACGCGCTGTTCCTCGGCACGGTCTTCGGATTTCTCGCCTCTGCGGTCATGGTCGTCTCGGTTCTTCTGCCGAGCCCACAGCCCTCGGAACCGCGGGGCGTCTACGACCGCTCGACCCGCGGCATCCGCATCTACCTCGCCACGCCACGCCTGCGTGGGCTCTTGGCGCTGAACCTCGCGGCCGCCGCCGGAGGGGCCATGGTGCTCGTGAATACGGTGGTTCTGGTGCGGGGCGAGTTGGGCCTTGGAGAGAGTGCGCTGGCCTGGACGCTTTTCGCCTTCGGCGCAGGCTCCATGCTGGCGGCGCTTGCCTTGCCGCGAGTGCTCGACAGGGTCTCTGACCGACCCGTCATGCTCGCGGGTGCCATCGTCCTTACGTCAACGCTCGTGCTCCTCGCGACGATCGTTCTGGCGGCGGGCCTCACCTGGGCCCTGCTGCTCGCGGCATGGCTCGTAGCGGGGGCCGGCTATTCTGCAGTGCTCACGCCGTCGGGGCGCCTGCTTCGCCGTTCCGCCCATCCCGAGGACCGCCCGGCCGTCTTTGCGGCGCAGTTCGCGCTCAGCCATGCCTGTTGGCTCATAACCTATCCATTTGCGGGTGTCTTGATGACGTTCGCCGGGGCGCCGGTGGCTCTCGTCGGCGTCGGCCTCCTGGCCGCGCTCGGAATCGTCCTTGCCGTGCGCCTGTGGCCTGCGGGCGATCCCGAGAAAATGCCCCATCGGCACGACAATCTTCCACCTGATCACCCACATCTCGCAGAGCATGGAGGCAAACGTTGTCATGCGCATGCTCTGGTCATCGATCGGCTGCACTCGGAATGGCCGGCAGGATGACAAGGACAAGCGCACGGGAAGAACGTGCTGCCGGAAAACGGACGCTGTTCAGGCTCGAAGCGAGGGGCGGCTCCGGGACCGTTCCCGGCTCAAGGCGTTTCGCTGCACATGCAAGTTCGGCCAGGCGCGCGTCTATCGAATTGGGCTCCAGGCGAATCTGCGCCGCCCGTCGCCTGGCGGGGCGAAGACACCTACATCCAGAAGACGGGGATTTCACGCGACCTTGGAACGTTCGGCACGCCGGATGACTTCTATCGCCAACACCGGCAAGAGTTCGGCCACCTGCGCGGCTGGCTCTACGGGCGCGTCATTC
>NZ_JBELKF010000220.1:0-2969 GCF_042089775.1 Palleronia sp. | reverse complement strand
CGTGGCCGTGGTCGCCCGCACCCGCGCGCTGGCCGAGGAGGCCGCCGACCTGGTGATGGTCGAGTACGAGGAACTGCCCGCCGTCACCGACATGATGAGCGCGCTGGACCCGGACACGCCGGTGATCCACGAGGGCTATGACGACAACCTGTGCTTCCGCAAGACCAACGAGGCGGGCGAGGTCGACGAGACCTTCGCCAATGCGCACACGGTGGTCGAGGGCTGGTTCAAGACCGGCCGCCACACCGGCGTCACGCTGGAGCCGCGGGTGATCCTGGCCGACTGGAAGGCCGGCGAGGGCGAGCTCACGGCGCATGTCTCGAACCAGGCGCCGCACATGCTCCAGGTGCTGCTGGCCAAGCACATGGACCTGCCCGAAAGCCGCGTGCGCGTGGTCTGCGGCGACGTGGGCGGGTCGTTCGGCGTCAAGGTGCACGTCTATGCCGACGAGGTGGCGACGGCCGCGATCTCGAAGGTGCTGGGCCGCCCGGTGAAGTTCACCGCCGACCGGCTGGAATCCTTCGTCTCCGACATCCACGCCCGCGACCACGAGGCGACGGGCCGGATCGCGATGGACGCGGACGGAAAGATCCTGGGCTTCGACGTGGACGACTGGACGGGGATCGGCCCGTACTCGATCTACCCGCGCACATCGGCCGTCGAGGGCCTGCAGGTGACGAACCTGATCGGCGGGCCCTACGCCTTCGACCATTACCGCGTGCGGTCCTCGACCGTGTTCCAGAACAAGGGCATCTGCGCGCAGTATCGCGCGGTGGGCCACCCGGTCGCCGTGGCGATCACCGAGGGTCTGGTGGACAAGGCCGCCCATGCCATGGGCATCGACCCGATCGAGTTCCGCCGCCGCAACGTGATCCGCGACGACGCCTACCCGGTCTCGACCGCCGCGGGGCTGAAGCTGGAGGGCCTCAGCCACGAGCGCAGCCTCGACGCGCTGGTCGAGGCGATGGACTACGACGCGCTGCGGGCCGAGCAGGCCGAGTTGCGCGAGAAGGGCATCCACCGCGGCATCGGCATCGCCAGCTTCATCGAGCTGACCAACCCTTCGCCCTTCATGTACGGCATCGGGGGCGCGCGGATCTCGGCGCAGGACGGCTGCACGGTGCGGATGGACCCCGACGGCTCGGTCGTGGCGCTGACCGGCGTGACCGAGCAGGGCCAGGGCACCGAGGCGATCATGGCGCAGATCGTCGCCGAAGGCGTAGGCATCCGCCCCGACATGGTGCGCGTCGTCACCGGCGACACCCGCGTCACGCCCTTCGGCGGCGGGACCTGGGCGTCGCGCGGCGCGGGCATCGGCGGCGAGGCGGCGCTGCGCGCGGGCCGGGCGCTGCGCGACCAGGTGCTGGAGGTCGCGGCGGCGATGCTGCAGGCCAAGGCCGAAACGCTCGACATCCGCGACGGCGTGGTGGTCGACGCCGGGACCGGCGAGGAGCGCCTGCCGCTTTCCGAGGTCGGACGCA
Source organism: Palleronia sp. (assembly GCF_042089775.1). Classification (NCBI taxonomy): domain Bacteria; kingdom Pseudomonadati; phylum Pseudomonadota; class Alphaproteobacteria; order Rhodobacterales; family Roseobacteraceae; genus Palleronia; species Palleronia sp. The sequence continues at coordinate 1,488 of NZ_JBELKF010000220.1, read as the reverse complement.
TCGTCTATTTCCGCGGCGACACGCTGCCGCCGGAGCTGCCGCGCGAGCTGATGCAGACGCGGCACTACATCACGTCGAACTACCCCTACGCCTTCACCAACGGCGTGCAGGCGTCCTACGTCGAGGTCGACGTCGAGACCGGCTTCGTCAAGCTGCTCAAGCACTGGTGCGTCGAGGATTGCGGGCGGATCATCAACCCGCAGCTGGTCGACGAGCAGATCCGCGGCGGCATCGTGCAGGGGATCGGCGGCGCGCTGTTCGAGGAGGTCTGCTACGACGCCGACGGGCAGCTGCTGAACGGCTCGATGGCCGATTACCTGGTGCCGATGTCGGCCGAGATGACCGACATGATCATCCGCCACGTCGAGACGCCCACCGAGGAGGGGCAGCTTGGCGCGAAGGGCGCCGGAGAGGCCGGCACCGCCGGGGCGCCCGCGGCGATCATGAACGCCATCAACGACGCCATCCGCCCGCTGGGCGGCGAGGTGACCGCGATGCCGTTCACCCCCGAGCGCATCCTGCGCGCGCTGGGGGCCTTCGAGGACTGAGACCGCAGAAACGCGACGGGCGCCGCGACGATCCCGCGCCCGATGTCAGGGAGGACAGAATGAAGCACACGACCTTCGCCCTTGCGGCCGCAGCGACCATTGTCGCCTCCGCCGCAGCCGCGCAGCAGACGATCACCGTCAACATCGGCTCGTCGCACCCGGAACAGAACATCTGGGTCTACGCGATGAAGAACACCTTCCAGCCCGAGGTGAACCGCATCCTCGAAGAGGCCGGCGGCGAATACGAGGTGAACTGGAACGAGGCCTATGCCGGCACGCTCTACAAGTTCACCGACACCCGCGAGGCGGTGCAGGACGGCATCGTCGACATCGGCATGGTCGGCACGGTCTGGGAAGGCTCGACCATGCCGCTGCAGAACGTGACCTACTTCACGCCCTTCGCCACGCCCGACCACCGGATGCTGATCGAGATCTTCGACGACCTGAACGTGAACCAGGAAGACCTGGCGCAAAGCTGGGCGGACAACAACATGGTGCCGCTGTCGTCGCTGATCACCGACGTCTACGACGTCTACGCGACCTTCCCGGTCGAGACGATGGAAGACCTGCAGAACCGCCGGATCAACGCGCCGGGCACCTCGGCCAACTGGCTGCAGGGCACGGGCGCGACGCCGGTCGACGGCGCGCTGACCACCTACTACACCAACATCCAGACCGGCGTGACCGAGGGCACGCTGTCCTTCGCGTCCGGCATCCAGGCAGGCCACGACGTCGTGCCCAGCACCGCGGAGCAGGTCGATGATGACCTTGGCATGGCCACCGGCACCGATCACCGCGACCCGGTTCACGACGCCTCTCCCGGCGCGGCGTTGACCGGCAATGCACTGCCGTCGCGACACAGCAGGACATTGGAGCTGACCTGGTCGCGCAGCTGCGAGAAATCGGCAAGCGGCACGCAGGCACCGGTGAGGTCGTCGAT
>NZ_JBELKF010000219.1:0-2976 GCF_042089775.1 Palleronia sp. | reverse complement strand
TGGTCGGCGCCTTCAAGTGCGTGCCTTCGATGCGCGCCCTGATGACCGCCGGGGCGGCGTTGGACCGCTGCTCGGTCCCGGCCTTCAACTGTAGCTACGTCCCTGCGGACAGCCTCGAGGCCTTCGACGAGGCCATGTATATCCTGCTGTGCGGCACTGGCGTGGGCTACTCCGTCGAGCGCCAGTCGGTCGACATGCTCCCCGCCGTCCCGGCCAACCTGGTCGAGTGCGGCGACGTGATCCTCGTCGATGACAGCAAGGAAGGCTGGGCGAAGTCCCTCAACCAGCTGCTGCGCTACCTCTTCAACGGCCAGATCCCGCAGTGGAACACGAGCCGCGTTCGCAAGAAGGGTGCGCGCCTCAAGACGTTCGGTGGCCGCGCTTCCGGTCCCGAGCCGCTCGAGAAGCTCCTGAAGTTCACCGTCGAGACCTTCAAGCGCGCCCAAGGCCGCAAGCTGCGTCCGATCGAGTGCCACGACCTGATGTGCATGATCGGCGACATCGTCGTCGTGGGCGGCGTCCGCCGCTCGGCGATGATCTCCCTGTCCGATCTGGACGACGCCGCGATGGCCAACGCCAAGGGCCAGTTCGAGGTCAAAAGCCTCGAGCAGATCCGCGCCGACCTCCACCGCGTGGGCATCCTCAACGCCTACGGCGAGATCGAGCTGCACGACGTCACGCTCAAGGGCTGGGACTTGGAAGAGGCCCGGGCGGGCCGGGCCGGCTGGTGGGTCGCCTACCCGCACCGTGCTCTCGCCAACAACTCGGCGGTCTACGAAGAGAAGCCGGGCCGCGAGCTGTTCGACAAGGAGTGGGCCGCTCTGGTCGCCAGCCAGTCGGGCGAGCGTGGCATCTTCAGCCGGGCTGCTGCGATCGCTCAGGTCAACAAGACGGGCATCCGCAGCTCCTACAATCCCAAGACCAAGAAGGACTATGCCTACGGCACCAATCCGTGCTGCGTGACGGGTGAGACCCCCATCCTCACCAAGCAGGGTTACGTCCCGATCATCGAGACGGTCGGCAAGGACGTCGAGATCTGGAACGGCGAAGATTGGGCACCCGTGGTGCCTTACGAGGCTGGTGAGGGAGACATCCTCCGTGTCCTCCTCTCGGACGGCACCCGGTTGAACTGTACCCCGAACCACCGGTTCTGCATCGCGGGCAAGGGCTTCGTCACGGCAGAGGATTTGGTCGTAGGGGACAAGCTCGAGAAGTTCACCATGCCGGTGGTTGAGGCTGGGTGGGCTTATGATGGTGACGCCTACAGCCAAGGTTTCTACTCGGCAGACGGAAACAAGAACCGCGAGTTCTCGTGGGTCTACGCGCCGAAATACGTCTGTATTGACCGTCTGGTTGGGAAGTTCCGCGACACCGACTATGGGCGCAAGTTCTGGCAGCACGGTGAGATGAAATCCAAGGGGTTCGTCCCCGTCAACGGCACCTTGGATTATTGCCTCAACTGGCTGGCAGGTCTTCTGGATGGTGATGGCACGGCTCTGCGCTACACCAACGGGGTCGGCGCCCAACTGGCTTCGGTCGACTATGACTTCCTGAGCGACGTCCGTTTGATGCTGACCCGTCTCGGGGTACAGGCGAAGATCGGAACCACGCACCCGGAAGGGACCAACCGGAAGTTCGACGGTTACGACTGCCATCCGTGCTACCGTCTGTGCATCAACTGCAGCGACCTTGCCCAGCTCTCGGCCCTTGGCTTGAAGCTCGAGCGTCTGGACGTCTCTGACAACGCCCCTCAAAGGGACGCCCGTCGCTTCGTCACTGTTGTCGACGTCAAGGATCTCGACCGCGTGGAGATGACCTACTGCTTCACCGAGCCGAAGACCTCTCGCGGCACGTTCAACGGGATCGTCACCGGCAACTCCGAGATCATCCTGCGCCCCTACTCCTTCTGCAATCTGTCCGAGGTCATCGTGCGGGCTGAAGACACACTCGAGGATCTCGCGATGAAGGTCTGGGCCGCGACCGTGCTTGGCACGATGCAGTCCACTTTGACGGACTACACCTACCTGCGGCCGATCTGGAAGCAGAACGCGGAAGAAGAGCGGCTCTTGGGCGTCAGCCTCACCGGCATCATGGATCATCCCGTGCTCTCGGGCCGGGAAGGCCGGGAGAGGCGTGAGGGGTGGCTCAAGGAACTGAACGGCATCGCGCGCGGCACCAACAAGGCTCTGGCCGAGGAGATCGGGATTCCGTCCTCCGACGCGATCTGCTGCGTGAAGCCCTCGGGCACCGTGAGCCAGCTCACCAACACGGCCAGCGGCATCCACACGCGCCACTCGCCGTTCTACATCCGCACCGTCCGTGGCGACAACAAGGATCCGATCACGGCCTTCATGAAGGACGCCGGCATCCCGAACGAGCCCTGCGTGATGAAGGGCGAGACGACGACGATCTTCTCGTTCCCGATGAAGGCCCCCGAGGGCGCCGTCACCCGGCACGACCTGTCGGCGGTCGAGCAGCTCGAGAACTGGCTCGATTTCCAGCGGTACTGGTGCGACCACAAGCCGAGCTGCACCGTCTCGGTGCGCAACGAGGAGTGGGCCGAGGTCGCGGACTGGGTCTACGCCCACTTCGACGAGATCAGCGGCGTGTCGTTCCTGCCCCAGACGGACCACACCTACCAGCAAGCGCCCTATCAGGACTGCGACGAGGAGGCCTACGAGGCGATGAAGGCCATCATGCCGACTACCGTCAACTGGTCCGCTCTGGCCCTCTACGAGAAAGAGGACACGACCATCGCGATGCAGCAGTTGGCCTGCACCGCCGGAGTGTGTGAGATCTAAGAGAAAGGCCCCCGGAAGCCCGCCCTTTGCGCTTTGTGGCGCAGATGAGTGATACTGAGGCTCGGAGCGCAATGTCCGCTCCGAGCCCGTCTCGGCCGTGGCGGTAGGTGACGACTTCGCAGGCGCAGCAACGATTGTCGTGTCGAGACCGGCGCCGAACGGACATTCTGCTTAT
>NZ_JBELKF010000069.1:0-18033 GCF_042089775.1 Palleronia sp. | reverse complement strand
GGAATCGAACCGGTGTGCACGGATTTGCAATCCGCTGCGTAACCACTCCGCCAACTCGCCTTCCGTCGGTCTGCCGCCTCGGTGGTCAGCGCGGCAAACCTTGCCGAACCCCTGTATTCTGACAGGTCCGGCTGTGCAAGGGCCACTTCTTCGCGCGTGCGCCCCAATGTCCGGGCGGGTGAACCCGCCCGGGCTCACTACTTCTCGGGGATCAGGCCGCGAGGGCTGAATCGCAGCACAAGCAGCAGCACCACCCCCATCGTCAAGAGGCGAATATGCGCCGCCGATGTCGCAAGATGCGCCTTCAGCGCCGATCCCTCGGGCAAGGGCGCGGCGAGCGCCGACATCAGGAACTGGCCCATCGGCTCGACCTGGACCCAAAGGAACCAGATCAGGAACCCGCCAAGCACGGCGCCAAGGTTCGATCCCGATCCGCCGACGATCACCATCACCCAGACGAGGAACGTGAAGCGTAGCGGCTGATAGGAGGCCGGCGTCAGTTGCCCATCGAGCGTCGTCATCATGGCGCCGGCAAGGCCGCAGACCGCGCTGCCGATGACGAAGACCTGCAGGTGGCGGCGCGTCACATCTTTGCCCATGGCGCGGGCGGCGGTCTCATTGTCGCGGATGGCGCGCATCATACGGCCCCAGGGCGAATGCAGCGCCAACTGCGCCAGCAGGAAGACAACCGCCAGCACGATGGCAAAGAGGATACCGTAGTTCGCCTTGACCCACAGGCCGCTTGCCGTCACGGGGTCGAGACCCAGCCCGCGAGCGAGGCCCGCGAACTCGGCCGAGCGCTGCAGGTCGACCTCGTAGGGAACGGGGCGCGGCAAGCCGATGACGTTCTTCACGCCGCGGGCCAGCCAGTCCTCGTTTTTGAGGACCGCGATGACGATCTCCGCGATCCCCAGCGTCGCGATCGCGAGGTAGTCCGACCGCAGACCCAGTGCCGTCTTGCCGATGACCCATGCCGCACCGGCCGCAAGCAAGCCGCCCACCGGCCAGGACAGGATCACCGGCAACCCAAGCCCGCCGAGGTAGCCCGTTGAGGCAGCGTTCGTGCCTTCCACCGCCTCGACGCCGGGGTCAATGACAGCGCGATAGACGAAGAACCCGACCACGAGGATCGCGAGCACCACCAGCATCCGGGCCCGGCTCGGCGCCATGCGGCTGAACGCCAGGATCGCCGCCACGATGGTGGCCGCGCCCAGCACCAGGCCCGACAGGATGCGCACGCCCCCTGCCGCCCAGGCCTCGCCTACCGGGGGCATCGACACCAGCACCGTGGCCAGCCCGCCCAATGCCACGAAGCCCATGACCCCGACATTGAAGAGCCCGGCGAACCCCCACTGCAGGTTCACGCCGAGCGCCATCACGGCCGAGACAAGGCCCATGTTCAGGATGACCAGCGCCGAGTTCCAGCTTTGCAGCACGCCGGTCAGGACGATCAGGAGCGCAACCCCGGCGAAGAGAAGCGTGTTGCGAAGGGTATCGCTCATACCGATTTCCCCTTGAAGAGGCCCGTGGGCCGAAACAGCAGCACCACCACGAGGATCATGAAGCTGACCGCGAACTTGTAGTCGGTCGACAGAAGCTGGACGAGGCCCGAAGGCTCCAGGCTGTCAGGCATCGCGTAGGCCAGCACCCGCTTCCACGCATAGGTGATCGTCACCTCGGAGAACGCGATGACGAAGCCCCCGGCGATGGCCCCAAGGGGCGAGCCGAGGCCGCCGACGATAGCCGCGGCAAAGATCGGCAGGAGCAGCTGGAAATAGGTGAACGGCTTGAAGCTCTTGTCGAGCCCGTAGAGCACCCCCGCAAGCGTCGTCAGCGCAGCCACGATGATCCACGTCACCGCCACGACCCGCTCGGGATTGATGCCCGACAACAGCGCCAGGTCCTCGTTGTCCGAGAAGGCGCGCATGGACTTGCCGGTGCGCGTGCGGTTCAGGAACCAGAACAGTGCCGCGACGACGATGACGGCCGTGATCAGCGTGATCGCCTGGCTGGTGCGCAGGCCGAACCCCTCGTCCAGGCCCGTCCAGGCCTCGAAATCCCGCACGGTAAAGATGAAGCGCACGCCGTCGTCGAAGAACCGGTCTCCCGGCCCCACGATCAGCCGGACGATGCCGTTATAGATGAACATCACCCCGATCGAGACGATCACCAGGATCACCGGGTTCGCCTTCTGTCGTCGGTAGAAGCGATAGACGACCCGGTCCGTCCCCAGCAGGAACAGAGCGGTCACCGCGATCCCGAGGGGCAGCGCCAGCAGCGCCGTCGGCACCGGCCCGAGCGACACGCCAAGCGCCTGCAGACCCCACGTGAAGAGGATCGTCGCCATGGCCCCGAAGGCCATCCCGTCCCCATGCGCGAAGTTCGAGAATCGCAGGATCCCGTAAACCAGCGTCACGCCGAGCGCCCCGAGCGCCAGCTGCGCACCATAGGCCGTCGCCGGGATCACCACGAAATTCATCAGCGCCACGAGCGCATTGATCGGCTCCATCAGTCTGCTCCCTCGCAGATCCCGGTGTAGTTCAGCATCAGATCGCCCGCCGCATTGTGGATGCTCATACGCGCCATTTCGCCCTCGATCCCGGTCAGCAACCTGAGCGCGCCGTTCGCGTCACCGAGGAACGCCAGCGTCCCGTCGCTCTCGATCACAAGGGCCGGGATTGTCTCGGCACCGTCGGTCAGAACGGCACCCCGCGGCGCTTCGGCGGGCTCGACAGTGATTCGGCGTTCGGTCGCTGCGCAGTCCGCGGCATCGTAGCACTCGGTCTCGAACAGACAGACGAGGTCCGTCCGCTGGAACGCGCCCACCGGGCCCGCGATCAGTGCGCCGCCAATGGCCAGCACGACCACCGCATCTTTGCGTTTGAAAATGCGCATAATGCTCCTCAGCCGCCCAGGAAGGACTGGCGGACTTCGGGATCGGCCAGCAACTCGCGCCCCGAGCCAGTATGTGCGTTCGCCCCCTGGACCAGCACGTAGCCCTTGTCCGCGATCTCGAGCGCCTGGCGCGCGTTCTGTTCGACCATCAGGATCGGGATGCCGGTGCGGCTGACCTCGATGATCCGGTCGAAAAGCTCGTCCATGACGATGGGCGACACGCCCGCGGTCGGCTCGTCCAGCATCAGTACCTTGGGCTTCGTCATCAGCGCCCGACCCACCGCGACCTGCTGGCGCTGGCCGCCGGACAGTTCGCCCGCGTGCTGGTGGCGCTTTTCGCGCAGGATCGGGAACAGGTCATAGACCTGCTCCATCGTGGGGCGGATGTCGTCCTGCCGGATGAACGCGCCCATCTCGAGATTCTCCTCGACGGTCATCGAGGCGAAGATGTTGCTGGTCTGCGGCACGAAGCCCATGCCCGCCTTCACGCGGTCCTGCGGAGACAGTGCGGTGATATCCTGCCCGTCCAGCACGACAGACCCCTCGCGCAGGGGCAGCATCCCGAAGATCGCCTTCATCGCGGTGGATTTCCCGGCGCCGTTGGGGCCGACGATCACTGCGATCTGCCCCGGGTTCACCGAGATCGTGCAGTCGTGCAGGATGTCCGGGCCCTTGCCGTAACCACCTGTCATGCCCTGCCCTGCAAGGAACGGCGCGGCCTCGACAGGCGTCGCCTCGCCGCTGCCTTCGGGCGCGACCAGATCGCCCCCGGCGCGCGGGTTCACGATCGAGGCGTCGCCGATGCCCCGTCCGCCATAGGGGCCGTCATTCGCGCCGCTCATGCCCGCGCCTCCAGCTTGTCCTTGTTCTTAAGGCCGGTGCCCAGATAGGCCTCGATCACCTCTTCATTGGCCTTGATCTCGGCCAGCGAGCCTTGGGCCAGCACCTTGCCCTCGGCCATGCAGATGACCGGGTGGCAAAGCCGTTCGATGAAATCCATGTCGTGCTCGATGACGACGAAGGTATAGCCGCGCTCTTCGTTCAGGCGACGAATGGCGTCGGCGATCGTGTTCAGAAGCGTCCGGTTCACGCCCGCCCCGACCTCGTCGAGAAACACGATCTTGGCATCCACCATCATGGTGCGACCAAGCTCCAGAAGCTTTTTCTGCCCGCCCGAGACCTGCCCCGCCTTGTGGTCCGCAAGGTGCGAGATCGTCAGGAACTCCAGCACCTCGTCGGCCTTGGCGCGCAGGGCGCGTTCTTCGTCGGCGATGCGCTTGCGGCCGAACCAGGTGTTCCACAGGGCCTCGCCCGACTGGCCCGGCGGAACCATCATCAGGTTCTCGCGGCAGGTCATCGACGAAAACTCGTGCGCGATCTGAAACGTCCTGAGTAGCCCCTTGTGGAACAGCTCGTGCGGCGGAAGGCCGGTGATGTCCTCACCTTCCATCGTCACGCGGCCGCTTGTCGGGGGCAGCACCCCCGCGATCACGTTGAACAGCGTCGTCTTGCCCGCGCCGTTGGGACCGATCAGCCCGGTGATCGAGCCCTTCTCGATCCGCAGGCTGGCCCCGTCCACCGCGTGGAAGCCGCCGAAATGCTTGTGTAGGTCGTGGACTTCAATCATCCGCCGGTCCTCAAAAGAACAGCCCGGGGGTTTGCCCCCGGGCTGCGGGTTCGTCAAGGGGTCGTGGATCAGCGGTAGCCGACGACTTCCAGCGCACCGTCCTGCACGCGGAACTCTGCGTAGCTGCCGGCGGCCTCGCCGGGCTCCACGAATTCGACACCGGTGGCGCCTTCGTAGTCCAGCTCGCCGCCATCCGCGAGGATCTGCAGCGCCTTCGACAGCTCGCCCGGGTAGATCTTCTCGCCCGGTGCGTTCGCCACGTCCATCACGTTGCCGGAATAGTCTCCGGCCGATGCGGATTCGGCCTTGGCCATCGCCAGGATCAGCAGCGCCGAGGCGTCGTAGCTTTCGCCGGCGTAGACGGAGGTGCCGTCGATCCCGGCCTCGTCGGCCATGGTCTGGAACATGTCGGCGCCTTCATTCTCGCCGCCCGGCGCCGTCCCGATGGAGCCTTCGATGTCCTGGCCGAACCGCTCGGTCAGGCTGTCGCCGATCATCCCGTCGCCGAAGGCGAAGGTGTCGAACGCCCCGGTGTCGAGCGCCGACTGGATCACGCCCGCACCGCCCTGGTCGACATAGCCCAGCACCACCAGCGCATCACCACCGGCCGAGGCCAGCGCGCCGACTTCGGCCGAGTAGTCGCCCTTGCCGTCCTCGTGGCTGGCCGACAGGGTGACGGTGCCGCCCTGCGCTTCGTAGGCTTGGGTGAAGGCATCTGCGAAGCCGTTGCCATAGTCGTTGTTGGTGTAGGTGACGGCGACTTCCTCGATGCCTTCCTCGATCAGGATGTTCGCCATGACCTCGCCCTGCCGCGCATCCGACGGGGCGGTGCGGAAGAACAGGCCGTTATCCTCGGCGCTGGTCAGCGCCGGCGAGGTCGCGGCGGGCGAGATCATCGCGACGCCGTTCGGCACGGCGACGTTCGACAGCACTGCGGTGGTCACGCCCGAGCAATCGGCGCCCATGATCGCGGTCACGCCGTCAGATGTGATCATCCGTTCCGCCGCGGCGGTTGCGGCGGCGGCGTCCACGCAGGTCGCGTCGGCCCGCACGGGCTCGATCGAGGTGCCGCCCATGAAATTCTCGTCGCCCGAGGCTTCCGAGATCGCCAACTCGGCGCCCGCGGCCATGGCCGGGGTCAGGCTTTCGATGGGGCCGGTGAAGCTGAGCAGGAGGCCCATCTTGACGGGATCGGAGTCGCTTTGGGCGAAGGCGGCGCCGGCGATCAGGGTTGCCGTGGCGGCGGTGGTGGCTAGCAGATGTTTCATGAAGTCTCCCTTTGTCGTGTCGACCGTTTCGGCCGTTTCTTGCGCAAACAGGCATCCATTCACGCGTTTCATTATGCTTCGAGTCCTAGAGTCATAATTCGTTGTCGTCGATGCGGTTTTTTGGCCTCAGCCACGCCTTCCGCGGGGTCACTCCGCTGGCGTACCCTCATCGTCCGGATGACCGAGGTTGCAGAACCAGCCGCCGTAGTTCCGCACCGCTCTGTCGGCCGGATCGGGGGCGTCGGTCCGCGCCTCGATTCCCTCGCGGAACGGGGCCGAGCTGTCCTGCGGCTGCCACCCCAGGTGCCCGGCAAGCCTGTTGTCGAACGCCTTCATCGGGTTGTCCGAGGACCCGAAGGCGATCGTGTGGCCCACACGCGGCGCGGTCAGCGCGGCGGTGACGAGGGCCGCCATGTCGTCATAGCTCAGCCACGACCAAAGCATCCGCCGGTCGCGCGGCTCGGGATAGCTGGAGAAGATCCGCAGCATCGCGCTTTCGATGCCGTACTTGTCCCAGTAGAGCCGCGAGAGATCCTCGACGAAGCACTTGGACAGGCCGTAAAGGCTGTCGGGCCGGTGCGGTGCGGCCGCGTCGATATGGCTCTCGATCGCGTGGAACCCGATGGCGTGGACGGACGAGGCATAGACCACCCGCTTCACCCCGTGGCGCCGCGCACCTTCATAGATGTGATAGCTGCCCCGGATTGACGAGTTCAGCACCTCGTCCCACGGCTTTTCCAGCGGCGCACCACCGAAATGAACAATGGCGTCCACGCCCTCGCACATCGCCATCACCGCCCTCTCGTCGGCTAGGTCGCAGATCACCGCCTCTTCGCCATCCGTCAGGTCCGCGATCTCTTCGCGGTCGTTCAGGCGCAGCGTCTTCGTCAGGGGCGCCAAGGCGCGCCGCAACTCGGTGCCAAGCGCGCCCGCGGCGCCGGTCAGAAGGATGGTGTCGAATCTGGGTTCGGTCATAGGCTGCTCCGGTCGGGGAAAGGGATATCACAGACAGAACATCCTTCGCCCGCCGCGTCGAGGGCGCACCCCACCTTGGGCCTCGGGTGGCGCAGGACCGTTGACGCGCACCCGCCGATGGCATTGGAAAGGCGCATGAGCGACGATCTGACGAAAGCCGGCTGCTGCGCCGGCACGGCCCGAGAGGCGACGGACCATCCCTACGAGGACCGCGCCCGCGGCGTTCCCCCGGCAGACGCCGTTACGCAGGCGGACCTGCGCACCCGCCTGACCGAGATCCCCGGGGGCATCTTTGAAATGGGCACCCGCAAGTCGACCTATCCGGACGACCTCGACAGCCCCGTGCGGAAGGTCAAGCTCGACCCGTTCCTGATCTCGCCCACCACTGTCACGAACGCCGAATACGCCCGCTTCGTCGAAGCGACCGGCTATCGCACCGTCGCCGAGGCCGAAGGGTGGAGCGTGGTGTTCCACCTCCTCCTGCCCGACGCCGCCGCGCATCCCCACCACCCGCCCGGCTTGCCGTGGTGGCGTCGCGTTGAAGGCGCGTTCTGGGCCGCGCCCGAGGGCCCCGGTTCGCACTGGCGCGACCGTGCCGACCATCCCGTGACCCAGGTCGCGTGGTACGATGCGCTCGCCTACTGCACCTGGGCGGGCCTGCGCCTGCCGACCGAGGCGGAGTGGGAGCGCGCCGCCCGCGGCGGCTTGGCGCGCAAGAAGTTCCCCTGGGGCAATCGGCTGGAGCCGGAGGGGCGCCACGCCATGAACGTCTGGCAGGGCGACTTTCCCCGCCACAACACGGCCGACGATGGCTTCGTCGGCACCGCCCCCGTCGATGCTTATCAATCCAATGGCTACGGGCTCTACAACACCACCGGCAACGTGTGGGAGTGGGTCGCCGACCGCTACGGCCCCCGCCCTGCCCCCGGCCGTCTGCCAGAGCGAAACCCGACCGGCCCGTGCGATGGCTTGCAGCGCATCCAGCGCGGCGGCTCTTTCCTGTGCCACGTCAGCTACTGCGACAGGTACCACGTCCATTCCCGCACCCGGAACGATCCCGACAGCTCGACCTCGAACGCGGGTCTCCGGGTCGCGGCAGACCTTTGAGGGGGCTGGCCCTCGCTGCCAATCGGCGTATCAGGACCAGATGTGCTTCGATCCGCTAATCGCGGCCCGCGCTCTCAGGGCGCGGGCATGATCTCCGGCGCGGAGCGTCGCGACCGGTTGGGCGGCGTGGCCATGGCCGGCGCGCTCCTCGCCTCGATCCCCCACGAATTCGTCGGTCTGCCGACGCTCGAGTGGATCGCCATCGGGTGCACCCTCGGCGGGCTCGCCTGTTTTGCACCGCAGGTGCCGCGCAAGGCCGCCATCTTCCTGGCGATCGGCGCCGTGCTGCTGGTCGTCACCGTCGCGCTCGTGCCCGACTGGCCCGAGGCGGTCGACGACGCCTTCGTCCGCGGCGCCTTCATCGCCGCCTTCTTCACAGCACTGACCGCGATCCGTAGCGCCGCGATCACGGACCCCGGCATCCTCGATTGCGGGCGGTTCCTTGCCGGGCAGCCACCGGGCCGGCGCTACCTTGCGCTGACCCTTGGCGGGCACGCCTTCGGCCTCGTGCTGATGTATGGCTCGATCTCGCTGCTTGGCGCCCTCGCCACCGAAAACGCCGGCAAGACGGAAGACCTGGAGATCCGGCGCCACCGCATCCGTCGGATGCTGGTGGCGATCCAGCGCGGCTTCATCTCGACCCTTCCCTGGTCGCCGCTGGCTTTCGCCTCGGCCATCTCGCTCAGCGTGGTGCCGGGATCGACATGGGCAGCCGCGGTGCCGTTCTGCCTGGTCAGCGCGGCGCTCGTCGCGGGGATCGGCTGGGCGCTCGACACGATCTTCAAGCCGCGCCTGTCCAGCCCGCCGCCCCGCCGCGGCCCGGCCGAGGGGCAATGGCTGCGGCACCTGCGCCCCCTTCTGACCCTGCTGGGCGTCCTGCTGGGGGCCACCGCGCTGCTGCACCTCGCGACCGGCGTGCGCGTCTTCGGCGCGGTCATGGCGATCGTGCCGTTCCTGTCGGTCGGCTGGGTGGCGCTGCAACCCGGTGCGCGGGGCACGCGCGTGGCCGCGGCGGGAACGCTCGCCGCAAAATTCGCCACCCGCGATCTGCCCGCCCTGAAGAACGAGATCACGCTTCTGGTCATGGCCGGGGTGATCGGCTCGCTCGGGTCGGCGCTGGCCGCGCCGCTGGCCGGGCACATGGGGTTCGACCCGGCGGCGCTGCCGGCCTGGGTGGTGCTGCTCACGGTGTTCTGGCTGATCCCGATCACCGGGCAGATCGGGATGAACCCGATCCTCGCCGTGTCGCTCTTCGGGCCGCTCCTGCCCTCGCCCGAGGCGCTCGGCATCGCGCCCGCCGTCATGATCTGCGCGATCACCAGCGGCTGGTCGCTGAGCGGGGCCACCTCGCCCTTCACCGCCTCGGTCCTGCTGGTCGCCAATTTCGGCCGGGTCAGCGGCACCCATGCGGGCCTTCGGTGGAACGGCGTCTATGCCCTGGTCTGCGGCGTCGTCCTGTCGGGATGGATCCTGGTGCTTGCGAGCCTGCACTAGCCAGAACTTGCTGACAGCCCGCGCATCGGTGATTAAGAGCCCTGACATGGTGTTGCCGGGGAGGACAACTCAGATGAGGGCACTGCTATCGCTCGCGCGGGCGATCGACCGGGTCAACGGCTGGATCGGGCGCGTCGTCGCATGGCTCATCCTGGCGGCTGTCCTCGTGTCGGCCGGCAACGCGGTCATCCGCAAGAGCTTCAACATGTCGTCGAACGCGTGGCTCGAGCTGCAGTGGTACCTCTTCGGCGCGGTGTTCCTGCTCTGCGCCGCCTGGACCCTGCGCGAGAACGAGCATGTCCGCGTGGACGTCCTCTCGGCCAGCCTTTCGACGCGCGGACGTGCCATCATCGACCTCGCGCTGCACGTCCTGTTCCTGCTACCCTTCGCCGGTCTGATGATCTGGCTGTCCTGGCCGTTCTTCATGTCCTCGTTCCTGTCCGGCGAGCAGTCCTCGAATGCGGGCGGCCTGATCCTGTGGCCGGCCAAGCTGTGGGTGCTGCTGGGCTTCATTTCGTTCGCCGCGCAAGGACTGTCCGAGATCATCAAGCGGTCGGCGCAGCTCTCCGGCGCCATGCAATTTCCCACTGACGACGCGGAAGACGAGCTTCCGCCCGTCGCCGGCGAGGCCAAGTCATGATCGAGCTGATCGCCCACAACCTTGCCCCGATCATGTTCATCAGCGTGATGGGCCTTCTGCTGCTGGGCTACCCGGTTGCGCTGACGCTTGCCGGGGGTGGCCTGGCGTTCTTCGCGATCGGGGTCGCGCTGTCCGAATATTCGAACGAGATCAACCTGTTCTGGCCGCTTCTTCGCGCGATGCCCGAACGCGTGTTCGGCATCATGTCGAACGATACCTTGCTTGCGATCCCGTTCTTCACCTTCATGGGGCTGATCCTCGAACGGTCCGGAATGGCCGAGGATCTGCTCGATACCGTCGGGCAACTCTTCGGGCCCCTGCGCGGCGGCGTGGCTTTCGCTGTGATCCTCGTCGGCGCGCTACTCGCCGCGACCACGGGCGTCGTCGCGGCGTCGGTCATCGCGATGGGGCTGATCTCTCTCCCGATCATGCAGCGGTACAAGTACGACCCGACGGTCGCCACGGGGACGATCGCCGCGGCCGGTACGCTGGCGCAGATCGTGCCGCCCTCGCTGGTGCTGATCGTCATGGCCGACCAGCTGGGCGTGTCGGTCGGCGACATGTATCTCGGCGCACTTTATCCCGCGCTGATCGTGATCGCGGTCTACTGCCTCTACATGCTGGCGCTGACCCTTCTGCGCCCGCACGCCGTCCCCGCCCTTCCCCCCGAAGAGCGGCGCCTTGGCGGCGGCATCTGGTCGCTGGTGGCGATGGCGGTGCTTGCGGTCGTGCTCTACATCGGCTCGTCGCGGCTGCTCTTCTCCGGCTACATCCCGGCCACGCGCGTCGTCTTCGCCGCGGCCTTCACCGTGCTGGTGTGCCTTGGCGTTGCGCTCGCGAACCGGCACCTCAAGCTGGGCGTCCTGTCGAGGCTGTCCGAAGAGGTGGTGATCGTCCTGATCCCGCCGCTTGCCCTGATCTTCCTGGTGCTCGGGACGATCTTCCTCGGCATCGCGACACCGACCGAGGGCGGCGCGATGGGGGCTGTCGGCGCGCTGATCCTCGCCTTCGCGAAACGCCGGCTCGATCTTCGCACCCTGCGTTCGGCGGTCGAGGCTACGGCCAAGCTGTCCGCCTTCGTGCTGTTCATCCTGATTGGCGCACGAGTCTTCGGCCTGACGTTCTACGGCGTCAACGGGCAGGTCTGGCTCGAGGAACTGCTGCTGAGCCTGCCGGGCGGTCAGTTCGGGTTCCTCGTGGTCGTGACCATCGTGATCTTCATCCTGGGCTGCTTCCTCGACTTCTTCGAGATCGCGTTCATCCTCGTGCCGCTTCTTGCCCCGGTGGCCCAGACGCTGGGCATCGACCTGATCTGGTTCGGTGTGATCCTGTCGCTGAACCTTCAGACCTCGTTCCTGACGCCACCCTTCGGCTTCGCGCTGTTCTACCTCCGATCCGTCACGCCAACCTCGGACCGAGAGGACCGTGCCACCGGAGAGATCCTGCCCGGCGTCCGCACCAGGGACATCTATCGCGGCGTGCTGCCCTATATCGGCATCCAGTTCGCGCTGATCATGCTGGTGATCCTGCTGCCCGGCCTCGTCACCCACTATGACGACGCGCGAGAGGCCCGGCGCTCTGCCCCCGCCACGCAAGACGCGCCGGACGGCGGCAGCTTCAACTTCAGCGGCGGCGGGTCTGGCGGCAGCGCCGACACCGGCACCAGCGGCGGGTTCAACTTTGGCGGCTCGAGCGCGACGGAAGCGCCCTCGGACACTACCGGGTTCAACTTCGGCGGCGGGTCTTCGGGCGCGCAGGATGCACCGGCGGCAGAGATTTCGGGGCCGGACAGTCTGAACTTCGGCGGCTCGGAGCCTTCGCCCGAGCCGGAGCAACCGGGCGGGTTCAACTTCGGCGACGACGCCGAGCCCGAGCCGGAACCAGAGCCCTCGGACGGCAATGCGACCGGCGGCTTCAACTTCAACTGAGCCAACGAAAAAGGCCCCGGGATCACCCGGGGCCTTCGCTTTTCAGGCCGTTGCTTCGGTCAGTTGGCAGAGCCGCCGACCGCACCCGCTCCCGAGATCTGCGCGGGAAGCTGGCCGTTCGACTGCTTCATCTGCATGAAGCGCGCGAAGTTCTGTTCGGCCACCTGCTGCCACAGGAAATGCTCGGCCTGAAAGGCCATCATGCTATCGTAGATCTCCGACCATCCGTCCGCACTCCCGCGCAGATCGGAATAGAGCGACAAGGCCGCGTCGTAGGTCGCGTTCAGCACATCGTCCGGGAAGGCGCGGAGCTGCGCACCCTGCTGAACGAGGCTGCGCAGAGCCGTCGGGTTCTTGTAGTCGTACTCCGCCATCATCGCCGTGTTGGCGGCGCTGCAGGCGGTGCTGAGAAGGCTCTTGTAGGTGTCGGGAAGGCCGTTCCAAGCCTCCTGCCCGACGAAGACGTTGAGGGTCAGGTTCCCCTCCCACCAGCCGGGATAGTAGTAGTACGGCGCAACCTGATAGAAGCCGAGCTTCTCGTCGTCATAGGGGCCGATCCATTCGGCCGCGTCGATCGTGCCGCGCTCGAGCGCCGGGTAGATGTCGCCGCCGGCAATCTGCTGGGGCACGACGCCGATCTGCTCCATGATCTGACCCGCGAGGCCGGCGATCCGCATCTGCAGGCCGCTCATGTCGTCGAGGCTGCCGATCTCCTGGCGGAACCAGCCGCCCATCTGAGTGCCGGTATTGCCTGCGGGCAGATACTGAAGGCCCTGCGCATTGTAGAACTTGTTCAGCAGGTCGATCCCGCCGCCGTAGTAGAGCCAGGCGTTCATGCCGCGGTTGTTCAGGCCGTAGGGAATCACCGCGCCAAGGGCCCAGGTCGGCGACTTGCCGACATAGTAGTAGGCGGCGGTGTGGCACATCTCGACCGTGCCGTTCTGGACGGCGTCGGCCGCCTGCAGGCCGGGGACAATCTCGCCACCTGCGAACACCTGGATGTCGAAGGCGCCATCGGTCGCCTCGCGGACATACTGGGCCACGTCCACGGCGCCGCCATAGATCGTGTCCAGGGACTGCGGGAAGGACGAGGTGCAGCGCCATTTCACCTGCGGCGTCGATTGCGCGATGGCCGGAGCCGCGAGCGCGCTGGCCCCGGCGCCGCCAATGGCGGCCGTCGTCAGAAACTTCCTGCGGTGCATGTGTATCCTCCCTTTGGATATGTCGCCGATTGCGGAATGCACTCTGACAGATCGTCCGGACGATGCAACGGCGCGCGCGGCCCCGACCCGGATCTTCATGCGGCGAAGGGAATCCGGCGGCCGTCGATCTCGGCCACGCGCATGGGCGTGTCGTAGAGGTCGCTCAGCCAGGCCGCGTTCATCAACTCGATCGTCGGTCCTGCGCCGTAGAGCCCGCCATCCTTCAGCGCCACGACCCGGTCGGCAAAGCGCGCCGTGATGCCGAGGTCATGCACGACGATCAGGATACCCCGCGCCTCTGCCCCAGGGCGCGAGATGGCGTGCAGACGGTGCATGATGTCGTGGGCGTAGCGCGGGTCGAGCGCCGAGAGCGGCTCGTCCAGCAGGATCCAGGGCGTTGTCTGGGCATAAGCCATCGCGACGAAGGCGCGCTGCCGCTGCCCGCCCGACAGGGTGTCGAGCGTGCGCGTGCGGAACGGCTCAAGTCCGAAGGCGGCGACCGCGTCCTCGACCGCGGCATGATCGGCAGGACCGGGACGCCCCCGGTGATGCGGCCAGCGCCCGAAGGCAACCAGGTCGCCCACCTGAAGTCGCGCGGTCACGCTCTGCTCTTGCGTCAGCAGGGCGAGGGCCTTCGCACGCTCCTCCGCAGGCATGGCTGACAGATCCTCGCCCGACAGGCGCACCTGCCCCGCCTGCGGCTGCAAGAGCCCCGCCATCGCGTGCAGAAGCGTCGACTTGCCCGCGCCGTTCGGCCCGATGATCGCTGTGATCCCCTCGGGCGGGAGCGACAGGTCGATCCCTCGCAGCACCTCGGCTCCGTCGCGCGTGATGCTCATGTCCCGCGTTTCGATCATCGCCGGTCCTTTCTCAGCACGAGCGCCAGAAACAGCAGACCGCCGGCGAATTCCACCACGACCGACATCGCCGACTGATAGCCAAGTATCCGTTCGAACACGAACTGTCCGGCCACGAGGATCGTCGCGCCGATCAGCGCGGCGGCCGGGATCAGCACGGCGTGGCGGTGCGTTCCAGTCGCGCGGTAGGCAAGGCTGGCCGACAGCAGGCCCAGGAACGTGACCGGCCCGACGAGCGCAGTCGACACCGCGACCATGATCGACACCAGCGTCATCGCCATGACGATCGTGCGGTCATAATCCAGCCCCAGCGTCAGGGCCTTGCTGCGCCCCAGCGCCGCCACGTCAAGCTGCCCCGCCAGCCGCCACGCCAGTACAAGCGCCACACCCAGCGAAATCCCCGCGATCCAAAGCAACCGTCCGTCGACGGTGCCGAACGACGCGATCGTCGCCTGCTGCACGACCGCGAACTCCGACGGTTCGAGGATGCGCTGCGCGAAGCTCGCCAGACCGCGCAGAAGGACCCCGAGGATCACGCCCGTCAGGATCGTGCGCAGGATGTCGTCCGCCCCACGTTTCAAGAGCGTCGCGAACAGGGCCGTGGCGGCGAGGGTCAGGCAGGCCGTCTCGATCAGGAACTTCGGCAGGACCGGCAGTTGCGAAAAGCCGACACCGCCCAGTGACAGGACCAACGTCGTCTGCAGGAACACGAACAGCGCATCGAACCCCACGATCCCCGGCGTGATCAGCCGGTTGCCCGCGGCGGTCTGGAACAGCACCGTGGCCGCCCCGACCGCGGCACCGACGAGGATCAGCGCCGCCAGCTTCTCGACCCGCAGCGACAGGATCAGCCCGACCGGCGCGCGCAAGTGCCACGCCAGGAACAGCGCGGTGGTCAGTGCTAGCGCCGCCGCCAGTCCCAGTAGCCGCCGTTCAGCCATGCCGCGCCGTCCGCGGAGCGTGCAGAAGCCACAGGAATACGGCCGCGCCGAAGACCGAGAACACCGTCGCCGCCGGAATCTCGTAGGGGAAGCGCACGAGCCGCCCGATCACGTCCGCCGCCAGCACCATGAACCCGCCAAGGATCGCAACCGCAGGCAGATTGGCGCGCAGGTTGTCACCCCACAGGCGCGAGACCACGTTCGGCACGACGAGGCCGACGAAGGGCAGCGATCCCACCGTCACCACCACCGCCGCCACGGCCAGCGCGACGATGGCAAGGCCCATCGACAGGGTCTGCCGGTAGTCGAGGCCGAGGCTGCGCGCGCGGTCCTCGCCCAGGCTTAGAAGCGTGATGCGGTCGGCCACGACCCACAGCGCCGCGGCAAGGGCGGCGATCAGCCACAAAAGCTCGTACCGGCCGCGCAGGACGCCCGAAAACTCGCCCGAAGTCCAGGTGCCGACATACTGCAAAAGATCCGTCATCCAGCCGAACCACAGCACCGCGGCGCCCAGAATTCCGCCATAGATCAACCCCACCAGCGGCAGCAGGATCGGATCACGGCGCGGCACATGCGCGGCAAGGGCGAAGAATCCCGCTGTTCCGGCCAGCGCCGCTATGACGGCAACGGTCATCTTGACGATCAGCGACGCGCCGGGCGCCACGACGGTGACGCCCAGAAGGCCCAGCATGGCGGCCTCGGGCGTGCCGGTCAGGCCGGGCTCGACCAAGCGGTTCTGCAGGGCAAGCTGCGTGACGACGCCGGCCAGCGCCAGCCCGGCCCCGGCCAGGAGAACGGCCAGCGTCCGTGGCACCCGGCTGACGGCGATGACAAGGCCGGCGTCCAGGTCGCCGGTCCACAGGTTGGCCGCACCGATCGACAGGCTCGCCCCCACCAGCAGGACAGCGCCTGTTATGGCGAGGGTGCGCAACACTCAGCTATCCGCGTCGGCGAACGCCTCGGTGATCTCGTCGAGCGTGATCTGCATCGACTGGATGCCACCGCCGGCCAGGTAGAGCGGCGCGGAGTCGAGGTAGATGATCTGCCCCGCCTGGCCGGCCTTGGTGCCCTGCACCAGCGGGTTGTCGAGCGTGGCTTGCGCGGCCTCGCCTTCCCGGCCGATGGCCGCCGTGCGGTCGACGACCAGGATCCAGTCGGGATCGACCTCGGCGACGAACTCAAAGGACACCGCTTCGCCGTGGGTCTCGGTCTCGAGCCCCTCTCGGGCCTCGGGCAGGTCCAGCGCGTTGTGGACCCAGCCAAAGCGAGAGCCCGGGCCGTAGGCCGAGATCTTGCCGCCATTGGCCAGCAGGATCAGCGCATCACCCTTGCCCGCGACAGCCTCGGCCGCCTCGGAGATGTCGGCCTCAAGCGCGGCGATCGCCTCGTCCGCGGCCCCGCTCCGGTCGAAGATCTTGCCATAGGCTTGAGCCCGCGCCTTGGCCTGGGCAGCGATGTCACCGCCGTCGATGGTCATGTCGAGCGTCGGCGCGATCTCGGACAGGGCGCCGACCTGGGGCTGCGACCGGCCGCCGGCCACGATCAGGTCGGGCTGCATGGCAGCCAGCTCTTCGAAGTCGGGCTCGAACAGGGTGCCAACGGGCTTTGCCTCGGCGAAGACGTCCTCGAGGTAGGCCGGGGGTGCGAAATCCGGCACGCCGTCCACCTCGATGCCCAGAGCCGACATCGTGTCGATCGCGGCGAGGTCGAACACCACCACCGTCTCGGGCTTGGCCGGCACGGTGGCCTCGCCCTGCGCGTCCTGGACGGTGACGGTCTGGGCGAAAGCGGCGACGGGTAGGGCCGCGAAAAGGGCAGCTGCGGCGGTGCGCTTCATGCGAGGTCTCCTCGAGTCTGGACAAGTCCGACCGTCTCGGTCAGACATCGACATGTCCGACCTTTGAACTCAGGATCTCGGTACATGCAAGAGCCTATCCACGACGCCGGCACCTACGAGACGGCATCCGCCTGGCAATACCTCCAGCAGCTGTGCAAGCACTTCGCCCACAAGGTCGACGCCAGCTGCGCCGACGGAGAGGGTCATATCGCGTTTCCCTTCGGCACCGCTTACCTCAAGGCGACCGATACGCGGCTCGACATACGCGTGGACGCGCCGTCCGAGGGTGGCCTTCTGAAGGCGCGCCAGGTGATCGACAATCACCTCAGCCGGTTCGCCTTCCGCGAAGAGGTCAAGACCGTCACCTGGCAAAGCGCCGCCTGAACATCTGTTCTTTTGTGCGGCGCCCGCCTACAATCCCGAACAGTCGTTGAAGGATTGCGCGCGTTGATCACAAGGTTCAGCCCATGCCAGCGTCGCGCGATCTGACGTCGCCCGCGGCGCGGCTGGTCCTGCACCTGGGCGCGCACCGCACGGGAACGACCTTCCTTCAGCAGTTCCTGCGGGTCAATGAGAGAGCCCTCTTGGCGAAGGGATGTCAGGTCGTCTACCCGCCGAAGTCGCGAAAATCCGGGCTGCCTCCCTTGCTGAACGGGCTGACGGTCATCAGCGAAGAGAACTACCTTGGCGGCATGCGCGGCTGCGTCCGCACGGGCACGCCCTACCCTTTCGC
This sequence comes from Palleronia sp., assembly GCF_042089775.1. Classification (NCBI taxonomy): domain Bacteria; kingdom Pseudomonadati; phylum Pseudomonadota; class Alphaproteobacteria; order Rhodobacterales; family Roseobacteraceae; genus Palleronia; species Palleronia sp. The sequence continues at coordinate 529 of NZ_JBELKF010000069.1, read as the reverse complement.
GGCGGAACGGCTGACACAGTTGCCAGAGCCGCTAGCGTCCGCCGACATGGTCTACCTGTCGATCCGCGATCTTGCGGAGTGGTGGACCTCAGTCATCGCGTTCGGCGTGAAGATGGGCCACCCTCTGCCGACGCCCGCCGCCCTCGAGCACCTGTCCCGCTCTCAGCGAGGTTGGGTGGACGTGGTCGAGGATATCCTCGCCGCGCTGCCGACTGCGCGCCTCGTGGTGCGGGACGCCGGATGGAGACTGGACGATCCCGCGGCCCAGCTGAAGCGGTTGACGAACTGGTCGGTATGGGACGGGCTGACATTCGAACGGCAGGTCCATAACCCGCGGCCTGACGTGCACGCGATGGCGCAGGCCCTGCTGGCGCGGGCGGATTTCAGCAGTCTCGCCCGCCTGCCCGAAGATGGTGACTTTGCTCCCTTCGACCCGACCCAGGCAGCCCGGCTGGGCGTGCGTTACCAGGCCGACCTCGCCCGTCTTGCCGCCGATGATCGCATCGAGTTCTGGGCCGCGGACGCGGCA
>NZ_JBELKF010000218.1:0-3004 GCF_042089775.1 Palleronia sp. | reverse complement strand
AGAAGCGGAGAGGAAAGCTGAGCGCGCTTTAGCCCGGCCTTCTCCGCGTAATCTCGCTGGTCCATCCCCTCTAAGGCTCGGTGCCAGCGGATACGTTCTGCTATATCCCCGAAGGGCTTGTCTGCTTTCTCCATGGTCGGGATCATCCCGCGCCAAGGATTTTGACTCAATCCGACATCGCTTGGCTTGACCTGTGTCAAGATTCTTGGCATGATCGGGGCATGAAATCCAACCCTGCTCAGATGCTGATTGACGCCGTGGGCCATGATGTCCTTCGGGATTCGCTTGGTCTCACCGAACGCAACCTTCGTCACGCCCGGTCGGTCGGATACTTCGCTGCGCAGTGGTATGCGCCGATCAAGGTTCTGGCCGAAAGCCGTGGCGTGTTCTGCCCAATGGAGGCTTTCAATTTCAAACCCGTCGCCAATTTAACTGGCAACGGGATGCGCTCAGTTCAAGGGGATGTGAACGAAGGCCCCAAGCGGAGGGCTTCGGCATGACCCCATGCGCGCTCTACCGGCATTACGATGCGGAAGGCCGGTTGCTCTATATCGGCAAGACCGTGAACCCGCGCAGCCGTGCGTCACTTCACAAGATCCGGTCCCGCTGGTTCCGCGATGTAGAGCGCATCGAGCTACAGTGGTTTGATGATGAGGCGCTGGCCTGCGCTGCCGAGATCTCCGCGATCGCGGACGAGAAGCCGATTCACAACGTCCATCACAACCCTGCCCGCATCAAGGTCGCTACGCCTTCAAGCGCGGCAATAGCCTTGGCCGAATGGATGGCCGGCAAGGGGTATGGCGCGAAAGACTTCGCCAGCCTCTCCGGCATCGGTGCGCCGACCGTCAAGCGGGTAATCGAAGGCAAGGTCAATCCGAACTTTAGGACTACGACCAAGATCGAGAAGGCGACGGACGGTCACGTCCCGGTGACGTCTTGGGTGTCCGCCTATCAGTACCGGGTATCAACATGACCTGCTGCGATCACCCCCGCATCCGCCTCCACTGGCACACGCGCCCTGACGGCTCCAAGGGGCCGTTCTGGCTGACCTGCGCCTGCGGTGCCTTCACCGACTACGCCGACACGCATGACGAAGCGTGGCGGCTTGAATCCGCGCTGGTGGCCAAGGCGGCGCGGACCCCGGCTGCTGCCCTCCCTCGGCAGTCGGGGGACAATCCCCGCGAGGTGGTGTGATGCGCATCGAACTGCCCTGGCCCGACTACACCAAGCTATCGCCAAACGCGAAGCGCAAGCTCCACTGGCGGCGCTATCAGCCTGCCGCGAACGCTCACAAGTCGGCTGTGTTCTACGCTGCAAAGTCGCAAGGCGTCCTGCCGCTCAACGTGGATCGTGTGTCGATGACCGTGATCTTTCATGAGCCAGATGCGCGCGCCCGCGACATGGATGGCTGCATTGGCGCATGGAAGCACGGGCAAGACGGCCTCGCCATGGCCCTCGGAGTTGATGACCGCAATTTCACCGTGACGCACCGCATGGGCGACCCGGTGAAGGGCGGCAAGGTGGTGGTCGTGCTGCACGGCGCGTTCGCTGATGAGGCCGATGCAGAAGCGTTCGCGGATGGGCTTAGAAGCGCCGAAACCCCTGCAAAACAAGGAGATTCCGCTTGATGTATCGCCATGTTTTGGGTAATCTGAGCGGGATGACAAGGAGCTGTGACGCCTTGCCATCCCTAAATTGCAACCCCGTCTCTAACCCGGAGCAACAATCTCTCATGACACATAAAAGCGCCCCCGGCGCTTGGCAACCCCTCGGGGACATTGCCAAGCGTATCGTGGAGGATTCCGCCCGCCGTATGGCGCAGCCCGCCCCTGTGAAAGGGGAGAAAGCCGATGGGTAACGTCGCTTATCTGAGGCCTGCCGCCATGACCGAACCTCACTCCATCGAAGCCGAGCAACAGCTTCTCGGCAACCTTTTGATGCGCCCGGCGCGTATTGCGGAAGTGGCGGGGCGCGGTGGTGCTGCGCTCTTCTATGATCCGGTCCACGCTCAAATCTACAAGGTCATGGCCGAGCGCGACCGTGCTGGCGACCTTGTGGACGCGATCACCATCGCCCGCGCGCCGTCTCTGGCCGAAGGCTTGGCCGATCTTGGCGGGCCGGGCTACATCGCCCGCTTGGCTGGTGCTGCTATCGGTGCCTCCGCAATGGGCGGGTATGTCGATCATCTGGACGACCTGCGCGCCAAGAGGGAAATCCTAGCGCTGATCCGCAAGACCGAAGCTGCCGTCACCTCTGAGGATGGCGCGGCTGGCGATGCCGCCTCTGCCCTTGAGGCCGGGCTTATGGCTATCGGAGCCACGTCCAGCGCGGTTCGCCCTGTCTCGATGATGGCAGCCGCGACCGAAGCTCTTCGCAAGATCAATGATGCCTACCACGGGCGCGAAGTCGAATGTGTTCGCAGCGGCATCGGCGCGCTCGACTACATCATCCCCGGCATGGAAGCGGGCGAGCTTGCGCTTCTCGGTGGCCGCCCCTCGATGGGCAAAACCGCCGTTGCAATGACCATGGGCCTTAATGCGGCTCGTGCTGGTCACGGCGTCATCTTCGCATCCCTTGAGATGACTCCGGAATCTCTGGCCGTTCGCGCCATGGCCGAAGGGACTGGCGGCAAGCATGACGCAGTAAGCTATAGCGATGCGCGCCGGGGGCAGATGACCGAGTTGCAGTATCGGTCGCTGGTCGAGACCAGCAAGCGCCTTGCGGAACTGCCGATCCAATTCCTGCCGCGCAAGTATGCGGAAGCGTCCGCGCTCCTGTCGGGCGTCAAACAATGCGTTCGTCATCTGCCGAAGGACAAGCTGCCGCTTCTCATCATCGACTACCTGCAACTCATGGACGTGAAGGGCAGCAGCCGGTTCGAGAAGATCACCGAGATCAGCCGGAGCCTGAAGGACCTCGCCATGCGCCTAGAGCTGCCCGTGCTGGCGCTGTCGCAGCTCTCCCGGGCCGTCGAGCAGCGCGAGGACAAGCGGCCCCAGCTGTC
>NZ_JBELKF010000217.1:0-3020 GCF_042089775.1 Palleronia sp. | reverse complement strand
AGCAGCGTCGAGGAAAGGACCAGCGCGTTGCCTGCCCGGCAGTTTACGAGACTTTCCCCGGATCCGGCGATCCGGTTTCACGGAAGCAGGTCAGCAAAGCCCGGCCCCATTCCGGTGCCGCGCATTCCGGTGTCGCACGGTCGCGACCGGCTCGTCCGACGCCCTCAGGGGTGCTTGTTGCGAAAGTCGATCACCGCGCCGGCATGGTCGGGAAAGGGCGCGATCAGCGGCGCGAAGATCGCCGCCAGCACCACGGTCGCGACCATCAGCGCGCCGATCACCGCCACCGGGTTGGCGCGGAAGCGCAGCCAAGCCATGCGGCGCGCCGAGAGGATCTCGACCTGTTCCTCGACGATGGCGGCCATCAGCGACTCTCCTTGATGCGGATGCGGGGGTCGATCAGGCCGATCACCACGTCGATCACGAGGTTGGCCACGACGAAGAAGCCGCCTGAGACCAGCACCACCGCCATCACCGTGTTGAGGTCCTTCTGCAGGATCGCCTCGAGCCCGGCCGAGGCGAAGCCGCCCCATGAGAACACCATCTCGACCACGAAGGCGTTGCCGATCAGCGAGGCGAACTCGAGCCCCATGATAGTCAGCGGCGCGATCGCCGAGAGCTTCAGCAGGTAGCGGAAGGTGACCACCCGCGCCGGCACGCCGAAGCTGCGCAGCGTCTGGACATGGTCGCGGCGGCGGTGCTCGATCATCGCCGAGCGGGTGATGCGCATGATCTGCCCGATGCCGGACATGGCCAGCGCGATGGCCGGGAAGGCGAGGTGGCGCAGCGCGTCGGCGGCGATGTCGAAACGACCGGTCAACACGCCGTCCAGCACCAATAACCCGGTCGGCCCCTCGAAGCCCGTGAAGTCGCGTGATAGCCGGCCCAAGATCGGCCAGTCGGTCAGCCAGTAGGCGGCGCCAAGTTGCAGCAGGATCGCGAAGAGAAAGCTCGGCATGGTAACGCCCACCAGCGACACGATCCGCAGCACCGCATCGAAGGCGCTGTTGCGGTAGCGCGCCGCAAGCACGCCGAGCGGCACGCCCAGGCTGAGCATGATGACCAGCGTGACCAGCACCAGCTCCAGCGTCGCAGGCAGCAGCGCCGCGATCTCCTGCGCCACCGGCTGGCCCGAAATCAGCGAGTTACCGAAATCACCGCGGATCGCGCCGCCGAGGAAATCGATGAACTGCATCGGCAGCGGGTCGTCGAGCCCCATCTCGTCGCGCAGTTGGGCCACCTGCTCGGCCGAGGCGGTCGGCCCCAGCGCGATCCGCGCTGGATCGCCGGGCACCACCCGCGCCAGCACAAAGATCATCAGCGCCAGCACCAGAAACACTCCGGCGAAGCCGGCCACGCGTCTGAGTATGAACTCCAGAAATCCCGCCGCCATGCAGCCCTCCTTGTCTTAGGGACAAGCTGCCGCAAGGTCGCACTGCCGCGACAGCTTACAGGGGGATAGGTTTTCGACAAAGAGGGATGGGTTTCTATTTCGGCAAATGTCCCAGTCGCCGCGCCTCGGCCACCGCCGCCTGCCGCCCGCCGACCCCAAGCCGGGCATAGAGGTTGCGCAGGTGGAACTTCACCGTAGGCAGGCTGATCCGAAGCTGCCGGGCGATCTCCTTGTTGGGGCAGCCCTCGGCCAGAAGCAGCAGACAGCGCCATTCCTGCCCCGAGAATTCGCCGGAGGGCGCCACCGGCACCGCCCCGCGCCGCACCGCTTCGGGCACCCGCACCCGCCACGCCGCCGCGCCCCCCAGCCGCCGGTCCTCGACCAGAGGCATCAGGAAGCCGCGCTCCTCCAGCGCCGGGGCCCAGTGGCGGCGCCGCGCGCTGGTCTCCAGCAGCTCCGCGATCGTGGCCTTGGCGGTGGCCAGCGCGCCGGTCCGCCGCGCCGCGAAACCGGCCCAGATCTCGAGGCAGAGCCGGTCGCGCGCCGACAGCGCCGGGTTGTCGCGCAGCGCCGCGAGCCGCGCCATCAGCGCCGGGTGGCGCGGCTGCTCATAGACCTGCTGGCGCATCCAGATCATCGCCTGCCGCAGATCCTCCAGCGCGCGCAGATCCGCGAGGTTCTCGCCAGAGCTGTCCATCCACAGCCGGCCGATCCGCATAGCCATCCCCTCCAGCCGCAGCCGCGCCTCGCGCCAGCGCCCCGCGCCCTGCAGCAGCGCCACCTCGCGCTGCTCGATCAGGATCTGGAACCGCCGGGTGCGCCAGGCCTGCACACGCCAGCGCTCCAGATACCCCGTCGCCGCCTCGAGCCCGCGCAGCTGCATCAGCGCCTCGGCGCCGTAGGCCAGCGCCATCGCGGCAATCGAGGGCCAGATCTCGCCGAAGGCAAAATCCCGCGCCCGCTGCTCAGCGAAGCGCGCCATCGGCCCCGGATCGCCGGTCTCGTAATTCGCCACCGCGCGCAGCAGCTCCAGAAAGCGCCGGTCCTGCGGTACGTCGAAGCGCAGCTCCGCCAGCGCCGCCGCCGCCCGGTCGAGATGCGGCGCCGCCTCGCCGGGACGGCCGTCGCGCAGCACTATCACCGCGCGGTGGACATGGATGTAGAAGCTGAGATAGGGTGCCCCCGCCTCCTCGTAATGCGTCAGCGCCCGCGCTGCCATCTCCACCGCCTCGCGATGCGCGCCGGCCCGGATCTGCAGCTCCAGCACCGCGTTATAGATGCCGCCGCGCAGAAGCAGCTGGTCCGGCGCCACCGCGCCCAGCAGCGCCGAGGCCTCCGACAATATGTGCTGGCGCACCGTGTCGCTGCGGTAGATCGCCAGCATGATCCGGCAAAAGCCCAGCTGCGGCGCCACCGGCGGCCCGCTCAGCGGCCGCGACAGGTCGATCAGCCCCGGCGGCCCGGCCTTGGCCAGAAGATGCGCCGCCCGCTCGACATGCCCGGCCTTGGCGGCGACGAGAAAGGCGAGCCCCACGAGGTCCGGGTCCGGCCGGTCGCCGCCGCCCAGCCCCGCCAGCACCCGCTCGGCCGCCTCGGGCCCGTGAAGGTGCAGAAAGAACAGACCGCC
>NZ_JBELKF010000068.1:0-18274 GCF_042089775.1 Palleronia sp. | reverse complement strand
GTCATGGGTGACGTAGACCATCGTGGTTTTCAGGCGCTGGTGCAGGCGCAGGATCTCGACCCGCATCTGGACGCGCAAAGCCGCGTCCAGGTTCGACAGCGGCTCGTCGAAAAGAAAGATCGCAGGGTCGCGCACGATGGCCCGGCCGATGGCGACCCGCTGGCGCTGACCGCCGGAAAGCTCCTTGGGGCGGCGCTTCAGCAGGGGCTCGAGGCCGAGGATGCCGGCCGCCTTGCGCACGCGCTCGTCGATCACCGCCTTGTCCTCGCCGGCGTGGCGCAGGGCGAAGGCCATGTTCCCGTAGACGTCCTTGTGCGGGTAGAGCGCGTAGGACTGGAACACCATCGCGATGCCCCGGTCCGAGGGCGCGATCTCGTTCATGCGCTCGCCGCCGATGACCACGTCGCCGCCGCTGACCTCTTCCAGCCCCGCGATCATGCGCAGAAGTGTGGACTTGCCGCATCCCGAGGGTCCGACGAAGACGACGAACTCGCCGTCCTTCACGTCAAGGTCGACACCGTGGATCACCTCGGTCTTGCCGAAGCGCTTGCGGACGTCTTTCAGAACCAGTTCAGCCATTGCTTTATCCCTTTACCGCGCCGGCCGTGATCCCCGAGATGAGTTGCCGCGAGAAGATCGCATACAGCACCAGCACCGGAAGGATCGCGATTGAGAGCGAGGCGAGGACCGCGCTCCAGTTGACGGTGTATTGTCCGATGAACTGCTGGACGCCCAGCGTCACCGTCTTGGTGGCGTCCGACGAGGCGAGGATCAGCGGGAACCACAGGTCGTTCCAGATCGGGATCATCGAGAACACCGCGACGGTCGCCAGAACGGGGCGGATCAGCGGCAGGACGACCTCGAAGAAGATGCGGTATTCCGACAGCCCGTCGACGCGGGCGCAGTCCTTGATGTCGCGCGAGAGCGTCCGCATGAACTCGGTCAGGATGAAGACGGCGACGGGCAGCCCCTGCGCGGTGTAGACGAGGATCAGCGACACCAGCGTGTTCACGAGGTTCAGGTCCACCATCAGCTGCAGGATGGCAACCGTGCCCAGCCGGATCGGCACCATGATCCCGAGGATCATGTAGATGCTCAACAGGGTGTTCAGCTTGAAGCGGTATTCCGACAGCGCGTGCGCGGCCATCGCCCCCAGAAGTAGGATCAGGAACAGCGACACCACCGTCACGATCAGCGAGTTGCCGTAGTAGAGCAGGAAGCTCCCTTCGGTCAGGACGGTGCTGTAGCCCTCGGTGCTGAAGGTCTCGGCCCGGGGAAAGGCCAGGGGCTCGGTGAAGATGCCACGACGGTTCTTGAACGAGTTCATCACCACGATCAGCACCGGGAAGATCGCGATGATCGTGTAGGTCAGCAGGACGGCGTGCACCCCGGCGGCGGCCCCCAACCGGCCCATCCGGCCGCGCCGCGCGCGGGTGGTGTCGACGGTGCTCATGCGGCGCTCCTCACATCTCGTAGCGGGTCAGGCGGCGCTGCACGCCGACGAGGTAGATCGTCACGCCGATCAGGATGATGAAGAACATCATGCAGGCCACGGTCGCGCCCATGTAGATATCGCCGATCTGGGTCTGCTGCCCGAAGAAGGTCCGGAACATCAGCGTACCCATGATGTCGGTGGAATAATCCGGCGGCCCCAGCACGCCCTGGATCGAGTAGATCAGGTCGAAGGCCGAGGTGAAGTTGCCGATATAGGTCAGGATCGCGACGATCCCGAGCGTGGGCAGGATCAGCGGCAGCTTGACCTTCCAGAAGATCGCGGCGCCCGACAGGCCGTCCACCCGCGCTGCGTCCAGAAGTTCGTCCGGGATCGACAGGAGCGCCGCGTAGATCAGCATCATCGGGATGCCGACATATTGCCAGACCGAGATCATCGACACCGCCGTCAGCGCCGAGCCTTCCAGCCCCAGCCACGGCGCATAGAGCCAGCCCAGCCCGACCGCGGACATCAGTCCTTCGGCCACGCCCCAGAGCGGGGACAGGATCAACTCCCACACGAAGCCCACGATCACGACCGACAGAAGCGTCGGCACGAAGATCAGTGTGCGGTAGGTGCCCCCGAACCGCGGCGCCAGCGACAGGAGCGCCGCCAGCAGCAGGCCCAGCGGGTTCTGCACGATCATGTGGATGAAGAACAGGATCAGGTTGTTCCAGAGCGCGTTCCAGAAGCGCACAGCCCAGTTTGCGTTGAAGAGCAGCCGCTCATAGTTGCCGAGCCCGATCCAGACGGCGCTGCCGTCGGGCTGGCCGTCGAAGAGGCTGAGGCGCAGGCTCTCGATCAGCGGGTAGATCGAGAAGATCGAGTAGATCAGCAGGGCCGGTGCGAGGAAGACGACGATATGCGTGATCCCGCCCGTCTTGCGGCGGCGACGCGTAGTCCGGCTGCGGCCGGTCGCCTGCTCGACGATCTCGGTCATGGATTGTCCTCTGGAACGGGAGTGCGCCCGACCCGGTCGGGACGGGCGCGGTCCGGGATCAGTTCTGCTGCGGCTCGTACCAGGACTCGAGGCCCTGCTGCAGATCCGCCGCCGCCTCTTGCGGGGTCATCGTCTCGTTCAGCACGTTCGCGCTGTTCACCCACATGGTGTTCCAGGTGTTCGGCTCGCCACGCGACAGGATCTGACTGGCGACGCGCACGGTCGACTCGCACTCGTCGCGGAACGAGATGAACTCCTGTGCCAGCGGGTTCTCGACCTCGAACTCCGCGTTCGAGAGCGAGAAGAAGCCCGGCAGTTCATTCGTGTAGAGCGCGGCAAACTCGGCGCTCGCGACCCACTCGAGGAAAGTCCGCGCCGCCTCGGGATGATCGGTATTGGCGTTCATGCCGATGCCGATATCGGTGTGGTCCGAGATGTAGCAGGTGTCGCCCTCGGACGGCACCGGCGGCGGGAAAGCCCCCATCTCGAAGAAGGCCTGGTCGCTGAAACCGGTGATCTCCCACGAACCGGCGGGATAGATCGCGGCGCGGCCCAGCGTGAACAGGTTCTGGCTGTCCGAATAGCTCTGCGCCTGGTAGGCGTTGCCCATGTAGTCGGTCCAGCGCGCCATCTGCTCGTAGGGGGCCACGAACTCTTCGTCCGTGAACTTGGCCTCGCCGTCGATCAGCGCCTGGCGCCCCTCTTCGCCTTTCCAGTAGTTCGGGCCGATATTGGTGTAGGCCATCGTGGCGGCTTCCCACTGGTCCGCGCTGCCCATGGCGAGCGGGATATAGGTGCCGTCCTCTTTGATCGCGTCGAGGACCGCGAAGAACTCCTCGACCGTCTTGGGCTCTTCGAGGCCCAGCTCGTTGAAGGCGTCGGCGTTGTAGATGAAGCCGTGGATGACCGAAGCCATCGGGACGCAGAAGGTCTCCTCGCCGTCATCGGTGGACCACGCGGCCTTGGCGAAATCGGGGAAGTTCGACAGCCCCTCCAGATCGCTGATGTCCGCAAGCTGCCCCCGCTCGTAAAGCGGCAGCGATCCATCGAAAGACCGGCAGGTGATCAGGTCGCCCGCGGTGCCGCCCTCGAGCCGGGCGTTCAGCGCGGCGTTGTATTCGGTCGGCGCGGTCGGCGTGAACTCGAGGTTGATGTCGGGATGGCTCTCTTCGAAGGCGGGGATCAGCGTGTCGTCCCAGATCGCCTGGTCTTCGGCCCGCCAGCTTTCGATGGTCAGCGTCACCTCTTGCGCCATGGCGCCACCGGCAGCGAGGCAGAGGGCGGCCGTGGCCGTCGTCTTCATCATGATATGTTTCATTTCGTACTTCCCTGTTCTGCTTGGCCTGGTCTGTCCGCACGTCCCGCGGCAAGCGCGGTATCGACGGCCGGCGCGCGCCAGGGACACGCCGAAAATTGCGCGACCTCCTGACGCCCGTGGCCGTCAAGGCAGATCGTTCACGAGGTCGAGCATTGCGGATGGTCAAACCATTATCAAGTCCAATGTCTATGCAGGCCGATACCAATGTTCATCTTTGGTATTGCCGCAGTCGAGGCCGCTCTGTAGCCTCGCAGACAAGCCGAGGAGCGTGGACACGCATGCGCCAACAGATCGACGTAGTTGCCATCGACGGCGGCGGCAGTGGAACGCGCCTTCGCGCCATCGGCGTCGACGGCACCACCCTGGCCGAGGCCGCCTCGGGCCCGTCGAGCCTGACGCTTGGCGTTGAGCAGGCCTGGAGCAACGTCGCGTCGGGTCTCGACGCTCTCGCCTCGGCTACGGGGGCGGATCTGACGACGGCGCGGCTTGTCTGCGGATTTGCGGGCGGCCGATCTCCTGAACGGCAGGCGCAGTTCCGCGCCATGGGCGGCCAGAGCTGCGCCGACATCGTCATCGTGACCGACGGGTTCGCGTCCCTTCTGGGGGCGCATGGCGGCCGGCCCGGCGTGGTCCTCGCCGTGGGAACGGGTGTCGCTGCCTACGCGCTCGGTCAGGACGGCAGGGTGTCGAGCGCCAGCGCCTGGGGCTTTTCCATCGGCGACGAAGGCAGCGGCGCGTGGATCGGCCGGCGCGCCGTGTCGCTTTACAGCCGGCACCTCGACGGCCGCCTTCCTGATGCGTCGACGCTGTTCGACGCGCTGCGCTCTCGTGTCGGCGACGAGTTCAACGCGATCCAGACGTGGCTCTCCGCTGCAAATGCCACGAGGTTCGCCACCCTGGCCCCGGTTGTGATCGACGCCGCTGCCGCCGGGGACGGCGTAGCCACCCGCATCATGGCCGCTGCCACCGAAGAGCTCGAACTCGCGATCGGCGCGATCGACGACGGGGGGCCGGTCTCGCTCCTCGGGGGGCTTGGGCCGGTCTTTGCCCCCCGCTTCTCTGCCCGGTTGGCCGCGCGCCTGACACCGCCGCGGGGCAATGCGCTCGATGGGCTCGCGCTGATGGCGCGGCGCGGCTGGCGCGAAGAGGTCGTGCCCGAGCTGGAGCGTCAGGATGGCTAGCGGTCCGGCAAGCGCCACGCCCCTCTACCGGGAACTGTCGGACCGCATCGCCCGCCAGATCGAGGACGGCGAGCTGTCGCCCGGCGCCGCCTTGCCGCCCGAGCGGACACTGGCCGAGCTTCACGGCGTCAGCCGCGTGACCGTGCGCAAGGCGATGGAGCAGCTGAGCCACCGCGGCCTGATCGAGCAGCGCCGCGGCGCGGGCACCTTCGTGTCCAAGCGCGTTTCGCAGCCCCTGTCGGTCCTGACGAGCTTCTCCGAGGACGTCGCCGCCCGCGGCATGGTGGCACAGTCGCGCCTCGTCCACAGCAGCGTCGGCCGCGCCAGCCCCGAAGAGGTCATCGGCCTCGGGCTGGCGCCGGGACATCCGGTCACGCGCATCACCCGACTGAGATCAGCGGACGGTCAGCCCCTCGCGCTCGAAGCGGCGACGATCTTGAGCGAGGCGCTGCCCGATCCCGCGCTCGCCTCGGACTCGCTCTACGCCACGCTGGACGAGCGCGGGATGCGCCCGGTTCGCGCCGTCCAGAGGCTGACTGCCATCGCCATCGACCCCTACGCCGCGAACCTCCTCGAGGTGCAGCCCGGGGCGCCGGCCCTTCTCATCACCCGCATCGGCTATACCGCCGAGGATCGCGCGGTCGAGTTCACCCGCTCGACCTTCCGCGGCGATCGCTGGGACTTCGTAGCGGAGCTGACATGACCGACCATTTCGACGGCTCGATCCTGACCCCCGACGGATGGGTCATGGGCCGGATCACGCACGGCACGCGGATCAACGCGGTTGAGGGCGATCCAACGCGCGCGCCCCGGCCGCCCTACATCCTCCCGGGTTTCGTCGATTGCCACGTTCACGGCGGTGGCGGGGCCGACATGATGGAGGGCGCCGAGGCGATCCGCACGGCCGCCCGTCTTCACGCCCGGCACGGCACCACCGCCTTCTGTCCAACTTCGGTCACCGCCCCGACCGAGGACCTCGACTCGTTTCTCGACGCCGTTGCCGCCGTCATGGCCGATCCGCCACAGGACGGTGCCCGCGTGCTGGGCGCGCATCTCGAAGGGCCGTTCATCAACCCGGACAAGCTGGGCGCGCAGCCGCCCTTCGCGCGGCACGCGGATGTCACGCAACTGAAGGCGTGGGCCGAGCGCGCACCGATCCGCATCATGACCCTCGCCCCCGAAGAGGAAGATGGCGGCGCGCTGCTCGACGCGCTCGCCGCGGCCGGCATCCGCGCCCAGCTTGGCCATTCGCTCTGCGACTATGCGCAGGCGCGCGCGGCGCTGGAACGCGGCGCAGGCGTCACGCATCTCTTCAACGCGATGAGCACCCTGGCGCACCGCGGCAATGGCCTGTGTGGTGCGGCCTTCGCCCATGCCGATTATGCCGAGATCATCCCGGACCTCGTCCATGTCGAGGCAGGCGCGATCCTCGCTGCCCGGCGCGCAATTCCGAACCTCTACGGCGTGACGGACGCCACCGGCGGCGCGGGGATGCCGGACGGCAGCTATCGCCTTGGCTCGCTCGACGTCGAGAAGGCGAACGGCGCGATGCGCCTGCCGGACGGCACGCTTGCGGGGTCCGCCCTGACCATGGACGCGGCCCTGCGCAACCTGGTCGACATCGGCCTGCCCCTCGACGAGGCTGCGCGACGGCTGTCGACCATTCCCGCCGACTGGCTCGGCCTGACCGATATCGGGCGTCTCGCCCCCGGCACCCGCGCCGATATCGTGGTTCTGGACGAGACGCTCACCCTGACGCGCGTGATCGCGGGTGGCCACGACATTTCCCGAACGAGGTAACGCATGGAAGTGATCCCCTGCCCCGACAGGGACCGCGCCGTGGCCCTGACCGCCCGCCTGATCGAGGCGCGCCTGCGCGCAAAGCCGGACCTGGTCCTCGGCCTCGCCACCGGCCGCACCATGGAAGAGGTTTATGCGCGCGTCGTCGCAAGCGGCGTCTCCTTCGCACGCTGCACCACATTCAATCTGGATGAATACGTGGGCCTGCCGCCCGAAGATCCGAACTCCTACGCAAGCTACATGCGGCATCACCTGTTCGACCATGTGGATATCGATCCCGCACGCACGCATCTGCCGGACGGCATGGCGAGCGATCTAGCCGCCGCCGCCGCCGACTACGAGGCCAAGATCGCCGCGGCGGGTGGCATCGACCTGCAACTTCTCGGCATCGGGGAGTCCGGTCACATCGGCTTCAACGAGCCCCTCTCGGCGCTGCGGTCCCGCACCCGGGACAAGATCCTGACGCCGACGACGCGCCGCCAGAACGCGGGCATGTTCGGCGGCGACTGCGGGGCCGTTCCGAAACGCGCGCTGACCATGGGCGTGGGCACGATCCTCGACACCCGCGAACTGGTCCTCCTGGCCTCGGGCGCCGCCAAGGCGGCCGTCGTGGCGCGCGCGGTCGAGGGGCCGCTGACCTCGCGCGTCAGCGCCTCGGCGATCCAGCTTCACACGTCGTGCAAGGTCGTGCTGGACGCCGAAGCCGCCGCCGAGCTTGAAGACACCGACTACTACCGCTTTGTCTGCAGCAACGAGGAAAAGTGGGACGGCTATCGCGACCTTCTTTGAGTCCGGCCGCTCCGGTCGAGATCCTGCACAGCGCGCCCAGCCGTGCGCCGAGCGACGACGCCTTCGGCCTCCTGCACCGGGAAGGCGTCCTCCACGCTTGGGTGATCGACGGGGCGACCTCGGTCTCGGAGCGGCCGAACAAGGTGCTGGCGGATCTCAGCGATGCCGGCTGGTTTGCCCGCGCGCTGTCAGACGAAATCCGGCGCCTCCTGCGCCACGGTGAGCTGACCAAGGGTGCGCTGGCGCGCGCCTTGTCCCACCTGCGCCGCCGGTTCGTCCATCGCGCGGGACCGGATCTGGACCATCACGACTTTCCCGTAGCGGCGATGACCTACCTGCGCATCGCGAGGCACGGTCGCCGCTACGCGATCGACAGCCTTGAATTCGCCGACTGCTTCCACCTGCAGGGTCCGGCTTCGCGTCAACGGATCGGAGCCGGCGCCTTCCTGCCCGCGCCGTTGCCAAAGCTCTCCCTTCCCCAGACCGGACCGATCATCGACCGTATGCGCCAGCGCCGCACTACCCAGGTGCGAGATCTGGCGAGCACCGCCCTGACCATCGATCCTGCGAGTCTTGATAAGGGCCGGCGTCGCCGCGAATTCGCTCCTGCCGGGTCCGAGATCATACTCGGAAGCGACGGGTATGCGCGGCTGTGGACCGAGTATGCCTTGCTCACAGTGCCCGAAGCGATCGACACCACGGCGCGCCTCGGCTTGTTGCGAGTGGTGCACGGCTTGCGTGAATGGGAGCGGGCAAATCTCGGTCACGGCAAGGCACCGAAGCCAGCCGATGACGTCACTGCCATGCGCCTGCGCCTCGGCGCCCCCTATGCCCGTGGCAGTCTGCGCAGCGACGGCAGCACGCTGATCTGGCGCGTATCGCCGGCCGGGCATGTGCGGCCCGAGTCCCTCCGCATCTGAGGCATTCAGGCTCTTCTGGCTCAGCTGTCCGCAGACCGTCCTGCGGCTTAGGTCTCCGAACGACGCATGGCGGGGATGCGGTTTTGAGCGTCATCCGCTGCAGCGCCGTATCTTCGAGCGGGCAACAGCGACGGTTCTTCTGCCGCGTCGCCAATGCGATCGCGAGGCGTTCCGCTTTGCAGCCAGGCCGACGCACGGAGCGTCACGGAACGAAGCGGCCCGCCGCCCCTTGCGCTGTTCTAGGTCGGGAGCGTCGTAGCCACGGCATTCCTCGGTGCGGTCACCTCCGCAACGCTGCGGATATCGTGCGTGATGGCTGCCGCCAGAGCGTCGGTGTCGCGGCTGACCAGCGCCGAAAGGATCGCGGGATGCGCGTCCTGAATGCGCGCCGCGTCCACGTCCTCGCGCGCAAGACGCTGGAACGGCCCAAGTTGCAGCCAGACACTCTCGATCAGCGGCATGGAGGCCTGGTCCGGGGGCAGTTCGTATAGCCGACGGTGGAACGCGTGGTTAAGCGCCGTCACCCGATCAAGGTCGCCGGCCTCGCGCGCGGCGGCGATGCGGGCGTCCGTCTCGGCCATCTCGTCGATCACCACGTCCGAGACATGTGGAAGCGCGCGCGCGCCCGCGTGCGTCTCGATCGCAACGCGCAGCGCCACGAGGTCCTCGAACCGCGCCGGCGTCATGTCAGGCACGCGAAGGCGGCGATTCCCCAGCACCTCAATGGCATTCTCCGAGCTCAGCCGGCGCAACGCCTCGCGGATCGGAGTAGGGCTGAGATCCAAAAGCTCCGCCACGCCGCGGATCGTCAGCGAAGCGCCAGGCGGCAGCCAGCCGGCCATCACCGCGTTGCGCAGCCGGCGATAGGCATATTCCTGCCCCGTCATCGCGGGCGTCCGGTCGATCGGGGGCAGCGGGGTCTGCTGCATTCGGAGGCATCCCATATTTTCCGCACGCCTGACGTGCCACGGAGATTGACAGGAGTCCAGAAGTCATATCACAAGCGGCACAATGGTATCACAATTTGAGAGAATCAAACGCATGGACAGGACGGCGCCGATCGAGCGACTTGAAAGCGACCACCCCGAGGTGGACGCGATCTTCGCCTGCATCTGCGACCTGAACGGCGTCATGCGAGGCAAGCGCCTGCCCGCGGACCAGATCGACAAGGTCCGCGACGGCGGCTTGCGGATGCCGCTGTCGCTGCTCGGCATGGATATCTGGGGGGAGGACGTCGAAGGGTCGGACCTCGTGTTCGACACCGGCGACGCCGACGGGATCTGCGAGCATACCGGCCGCCCCGCGAGCCTTGTGAACTGGACCGAGCGGCCCACCGCCTTCGTCCAGCTCTGGACCCTGAACGAGGACGGCACCCCCTTCGCCGGCGATCCGCGACGGGCGCTGGCTTCGGTCGTCGCGCGCTTTGCCGAGCGGGGGCTGACGCCCGTCGTGGCGACGGAGCTCGAATTCTACATCGTCGATCCCAGCAAGTCCGCGCCACAGCCGCCTCGGTCTCCGGTGACGGGCAAGCGGCTGGATTCCGACGGGGCGCTGTCGCTGGACGAGCTTCAGCATTTCGACTCGCTCCTGAACGAGATCTATGACGGCTGTCGGGCGCAGGACATCCCCGCCGACAGCGCTATATCGGAAAACGGCGCAGGCCAGTTCGAGATAAACTTCAAGCACTTGGCCGACCCTCTTAAAGCAGCGGATGATGCTGTGCTGTTCAAGCGGCTGGTGCGCGGCCTCGCCCGCAAGCACGGGTTTGCGGCGACCTTCATGGCCAAGCCCTACGGCGACCGCGCCGGGTCGGGGATGCACGCCCATGTCTCGCTGATCGACGCCGAGGGGCGGAACCTCTTCGACGATGGCGGTCCCGACGGCACACCACTGATGCGCAACGCGGTCTCGGGGCTTCTGCGCACCATGCCGGAACTGGGGCTGATTTTTGCCCCGCACGAGAACTCTTACCGCCGCCTCCTGCCCGGCGCCCACGCCCCCGCCAGCGTCGCTTGGGGGTACGAGAACCGCACCGTCGCAATCCGCATCCCCGGCGGCGATCACCGGGCACGCCGGATCGAACATCGCGTCGCCGGCGCGGATGCCAACCCCTACCTTGTCCTGACCGCAATCCTGGGCGGCATGCTTCTGGGCATCGAAGAGGAATGGACGCCCCCTGATCCCGTCACGGGCGACGCTTACTCGATGCGGCTCGACCGGCTTCCCCCCGACTGGGCCTCGGCCATCGACGCCTTTGCGCGGGGCGAGCACGGAGAGCGCATCTTCTCGGGCCGCCTGCGCCGCATGTTCGAGCAGTGCAAGCGGCAGGAACTTGGCCGCTTCACCCGTCATGTGACCGATTTCGAATACCACTCCTATCTCGAGGCCGTGTGATGGACATGGTGACCCATCCCTACGCCGGAACCGGCGCCTACCCCCAAAGCTACTACGCCGCCTCGGCCAACCCCGCCCCTCTGCGCCCGCGCCTAGAAGGGCGGCACGAGGTCGATATCTGCGTCGTCGGCGGGGGCTATTCGGGGCTTTCGACCGCGATCACGCTGCTGGAGCAGGGCCATTCGGTCACGCTGATCGAGGGTGCGCGGATCGGCTGGGGCGCCTCGGGGCGGAATGGCGGGCAGATCGTCAACGGGTTGAACGCGGGACTGCACGTCTTCCGCCGCCGGTTCGGGGACGAGGTCGCGCAAAACGTCGCCGCGCTGTTCATGGAAGGCGGGCAGATCATCCGCGACCGCGTGGCGCGCTACGGGATCGACTGCGACCTGAAGGAGGGCAACGTTTTTGCCGCCTTCAACGACCGCCACATGCGCGAGCTTCGCGAAAAGCGTGACCTTTGGGCCTCCTACGGGCTGGACAGCCTGCAGATGCTGACCCGCGACGAGATGCGCCAGCACGCCGCGACCGACCTCTATTGCGGCGGGATGATCGACACGAAGGGCGGGCACATGCACCCGCTGAACCTTGCCTTGGGCGAGGCGGCGGCGGTCGAACGGCTCGGCGGCACGATCCATGAGATGTCGCCGGTGATTTCGGCCGACACCGACGGCGCACGCCCCGTCATCCGCACCGCGAACGGCGAAGTCCATGCCCGCACGCTCGTCCTCTGCGGCAATGCATACCTCAAGGGCGTAGTGCCGGGGTTGGAGTGGCGGGTGATGCCCGTCTCGACCCAAGTGATGGCGACCGAACCGCTGGGGGCGGATCGCGCCCGCGCCCTGATGCCCGCAGACACCTGCGTCGAGGACGTGCGCTATATCCTTGATTACTATCGGATGTCTGCCGATAACCGGCTGCTGTTCGGCGGCGGCAGCGTCTATGGCGGCACCGACCCCAGGGACATCAAGCGCAAGCTGGTGCGATCGATGGAGCGGGTGTTCCCGTCGCTGAAGTCCACCCGGATTGACCACGCCTGGTCCGGCAACTTCGCCCTCTCGTTCACCCGCGTCCCGCAGATGGGCCGGATCGGGCCGTCCACCTACTTCGCCCACGGCTATTCGGGGCATGGGGTGGTCGGCTCGCACCTGTTCGGGCGCATCCTGGGCGAGGCGATAAACGGCGACCTCTCGCGCTTCGACATGTTCGCGAACCTGCCTTGGCTGCCCTTCCCGGGCGGCCGGACCTTCCGCGTCCCTTACTCCGTCCTCGGCTCGTGGTGGTATGCCGCGCGCGACCGACTGGGCGTCTGAATTCACCCCCCGCATGGAGCCTGCCATGAGCCGCACGACCCTGACTGCCCTGCTGCTGACCCTGCCCCTGACGGCGCAGGCGCAAGAGACGCTCAACTTCTACAACTGGTCCGACTACATCGCCGAGGACACGATCCCCGGCTTCGAGTCCGAGACCGGCACGAGCGTCAATTACGACGTCTTCGACTCGAACGAGGTGGTCGAGGCCAAGCTGCTCGCGGGCTCGACCGGGTATGACCTCGTGGTGCCCTCGCTCGAATTCATGGCGCGGCAGGCGCAGGCCGGCGTGTTCCAGGAGATCGACAAGTCGCGACTGGAAAACTACGGCAACCTTGACCCCGAGATCATGCGCATCATCGAGGCGAACGATCCCGGCAACGCCTTCGGCATCCCGTGGATGATGTACTCGGTCGGGCCGGGCTATGACGTCGCCGCCGTGACCGAGCGGCTGGGCGAGGATGCGAACCTCGACAGCTGGTCGCTGGTCTTCGACCCCGCCAATGCCGAGAAACTGGCCGATTGCGGCATCGCGCTGCTCGACAGCCCGTCCGAGATCACGGCCGCCGCACTGAACTACCTTGGCCTCGACCCGACGTCCGAGGATGCGGGCGACCTCGATCAGGCGATGGCGCTGCTGTCCGAAATCCGGCCATACATCCGCTACTTCCACTCGTCGCAATATATCAACGACCTCGCGAACGGCGACATCTGCCTTGCGGTCGGCTATTCGGGCGATATCCTGCAGGCCAAGGACCGCGCCGCCGAGTCCGGCAACGGGATCGAGATCCGCTACGTCATCCCCGAGGAAGGCGCGCAGCTTGGCTTCGACATGCTGGCCATCCCCGCCGACGCGCCGCACCCGGACGCGGCCTATGCCTTCATCGACTACTTCCTGCGCCCCGAGGTGACGGCGGCGGTGTCGGACGCGGTGTTCTACGCGAACGCCAACAAGCAGGCGACGCCGCTGGTGTCCGAGGACGTGCGCAACGATCCCGGCATCTACCCGCCCGAGACGACGCTGGCCAAGATGTACTCGGCCAAGCCGCACAGCGCCCGCTACGACCGGTCGCTGACGCGGGCGTGGACCACGCTCAAGACCGGCCGCTGAGGCATGCCGGGCCGCTTCACCGGCGGCCCGGACACACCCATGACAGACACCCCCCTCCTTCGCATCGAGAACGTCACCAAGTTCTTCGGCGCCACCTACGCCGTCGACGACGTGTCCCTCGACATTCGCCGCGGCGAGCTGTTCTGCCTTCTGGGCGGATCGGGCTGCGGCAAGTCCACGCTTCTGCGGATGCTCGCCGGGTTCGAGGCCCCGACCGCCGGGCGCATCGCCCTTGACGGGCAGGACCTGTCGAAGGTCCCGCCCCACGCCCGCGATACGAACATGATGTTCCAGTCCTACGCGCTCTTTCCCCATATGAGCGTCGAGAAGAACGTCGCCTACGGGCTGCGCCGCGCCGGTCTGCCCCGGGCCGAGATCGCGACCCGCGTGACCGAGATGCTGGCGCTGGTGCAGATGGAGCGCTTCGCCGCCCGCAAGCCTCACCAGCTATCCGGCGGCCAGCGGCAGCGCGTGGCCCTTGCGCGTGCGCTGGCCCGGCGGCCGAAGCTGCTGCTGCTGGACGAACCCTTGGGCGCGCTCGACCGCAAGCTGCGCGAAGAGACCCAGCTTGAGCTGAAGAAGATCCAGGAGACGCTTGGGATCACCTTCATCGTCGTCACCCACGACCAGGACGAGGCGATGACGCTGGGCGACCGCCTCGGCATCATGCGCGAGGGGCGGATCGTGCAGGTCGGCACGCCGCACGAGATCTACGAGTTCCCGCAATCGCGTTTCGTGGCCGACTTCATCGGCACCGTCACCCTGTTCGAGGGCACCATCACCGAGGATCGCGACACCGACGCCGTGATCGACAGCCCCGAGGCCGGCGGCCCGATCCGCATCCCCCACGCCGTCACAGGCTCTGTCGGGCAGTCCGTCGCCGTGGCCCTGCGACCCGAGAAGATCGTGATCGGTCGCACGCCGATCGAAGGGCTGGAGAACCGGCTGACCGGCACGGTCGAGACCATCGTCTATCACGGGGCGGCCTCGGTCTTTCTGGTACGGCTCGACAGTGGCAAGACGGTCCGGATCAGCCGATCGAACCGCGAGCGCGCCGAGGCCGAGGCGATTGCCCATGGCGACCGGGTCCATCTGGGTTTTTCCGGCCAGTCCGCCGTGGTTCTGCCCTCGTGAGGCGGCTCGTCCCGCTCGTCCCGTTCCTGTGGCTGGGACTGTTTTTCGTCATTCCGCTGGCGGTGCTGCTGAAGATCTCGTTCAGCGAGCCCGCCATCGCCATGCCGCCCTACCTGCCCCTGTGGGAGTGGGCCGATGGCGTGCTGACCATCGCGATCAACCTCGGCAACTACATCTTTCTGGCCGAGGATCCGCTCTACCTCGTGTCGTACCTGTCCTCGGTGCGGATCGCGGCGATCTCGACAGTGCTGACGCTGCTGATCGGCTATCCGATGGCCTATGCCATCGCGCGCGCGCCCGAGGGGCGGCGCAACCTTCTGCTGATGCTGGTGATCCTGCCCTTCTGGACCTCGTTCCTGCTGCGCGTCTATGCGTGGATCGGGATCCTCAAGGCGAACGGGGTGCTGAACAACGCGCTGATGTCGCTGGGCCTGATCGATCAGCCGCTGGTGATCCTGCAGACGGACATCGCCGTCTATCTGGGGATCGTCTACACCTACCTGCCCTTCATGATCCTGCCGCTATACGCCACGCTGTCGCGGCTGGAAGACGACCTGCTGGAGGCATCCGCCGATCTTGGCGCGCGGCCCCTGACGACCTTCGCGACCGTCACCCTGCCGCTGTCGGTGCCGGGGGGGCTGGCGGGGTCGATGCTGGTCTTCATCCCGGCGGTGGGGGAATACGTGATCCCGGCCCTTCTTGGAGGTCCTGACACGCTGATGATCGGCACCGTGTTGTGGAACGAGTTCTTCCTCAACCGCGACTGGCCCGTCGCCTCGGCTGTCGCGATCGTCATGGTGCTGGTGCTGGCCGTGCCAATCGCATTACTGCGCCGCATCCAGAGCCGGGCGGAACAGGCATGAGGGGTTCGCTCGCACTGCGCACCGCGGTCTTCGGGGGCTTCGTGTTCCTCTACGCGCCGATCCTCAGCCTCGTGATCTACAGCTTCAACGAGAGCCGCCTCGTCACGGTCTGGAGCGGCTTTTCTACGAAATGGTATGCGGCCCTGCTGTCGGACCCGCAGATCATCGGGGCCGCGTGGATCAGCCTGAAGGTCGCGTTCCTTTCAGCCTCCATCGCCACGGTGCTGGGCACCCTGGCCGCGCTGGTTCTGGTGCGGCGCGGACCGGGCAGGGCGATCCTCGGCGGGCTCGTCACCGCGCCGCTGGTGATGCCAGAGGTCATCATCGGGCTGTCGCTTCTGCTCCTTTTCATCGCGATGGAGGGGCTGATCGGCTGGCCCGGAGGGCGGGGCCTGCTGACGATCGTGATCGCCCACGCCACCTTCGGCACCGCCTTCGCGACCGTGGTGATCGAGGCGCGGATGGTAACGCTCGACCGCGCGGTCGAGGATGCGGCGCAGGACCTGGGCGCCGGCCCCCTGCGGGTCTTCTTCGACGTGACCCTGCCCGCCCTTGCGCCGGCGCTGGTCTCGGCCTGGCTCCTGGCCTTCACGCTCAGCCTCGATGACGTCGTGATCGCCAGCTTCGTGGCCGGGCCGGGCTCGTCCACGCTGCCCATGGTGATCTTCTCGAAGGTGCGCCTTGGCGTCAGCCCCGAGGTCAACGCATTGGCGACGCTGATGATCGCGCTCGTCGGCGCCCTCGTCCTGGTCGCCGCGTGGCTGACAGCTCGGCGGCAGAAGTCGGACTGACAGCAGTCGCGGACCTGTGAAGATACCGCTTCGGGGCAATGCACGCTCGTCTTCGCGCCGCAACGACTGATCGCCGGTAAGGACAGTTCCGAGCGAATGCGTCGGCGCCAGAAAGTACTCTCCGCTTTTCGGCTACCACGCCCTGCAGTCCGAGAACCTTGATGACGTTCTTGCCGGGACCCGCCGTCCGGTGCACGAGGTGCGTGCCGCTGTACGGCCAAGGTGCCCGAGATCGAGCCGGATGGGCATCTGCTGACCATCTGCTTAGGCATCGGGAGGACGAAAGGATCGTCCAAGCCGCGCGCCTTCTCATGGTCGCGGACTCTTGCGAGAGCTGCGAGGGCAAAGCCGGCCGGTAAACTCGCGGCACCTCGGTGAGTAAGGGAATTTCAGATCCCGTTTTGAAGGAGGGCGCGCGCATCGCCACGTTTGCGAACGCGTCGCTTTAACGGGCCAACGCCCTGCTGTAGGTGGACAACGCCAAGCCCTGGGAATGCGGCGCGCGCGATATCGAGTTTCTGCGCACCTTTACCCGATCCTGGGCCCGTCCAAGACCGCTCTTTTGAGCTGGACAAATTGCCCGCTTCGGAAGAGCGCTTTCGCGAAGGTAGAGGAAGCGACGGACTGCGCGCCGTTTACCACGATGATGACGGCCGCGTCACGGGCCAGCTGTCCGGTGCCGGGCTCGACGACCGCCACGTCCCCCGGGCGAGCGACTCTCTGGGCCAATCTCTGGGCCAACAGTCACCTGACGCTGATTTTCATGGCGACCAACCCCGAAGCTCTCCTCCTTGCGACGACGGTCCCACGGCGCGCCGTTCGGCCGAGGAAGCCCCCCGCAAGAGCGAAGAGCATTGCCGCGCCATCGTCGACGCCTTGCGACTGCACAATCTGTAAGGTCGACACCCAGAGGGCTAGATCACCAGGGCGCCCGGCGCGCAGGGGAGGAGCTGATATTCACGGGCTGGCACATTTCCCCTTCATGGGTCCAGCCAAAGATTGTGAGGATCAACAGAACGACGCAGCACGGGCAAAACTTGGCACCGCCCGGAATGACGGTCACGCCCGGTATACCCGCTAGCACATCCGAAAAATCGCGAGCCAATCTCAGGAAAATGCACGGCTTCTACCGCAGCCCCTTGTCAAAGGCGGTGCGTCGCCCCATCTGTATTGGGCGAACGTTATTCTTTTTCGAACCTCTGTCTCCGTTAAACCGGCTCTCAGCGATCGACCAGACTGACAATGCCGGGCTGCCGCATTCTGCGGGCAGCATATTAAACAGGAGACCACGGATATGGCCAATGGCACCGTGAAATGGTTCAACCCCACCAAAGGCTTCGGCTTCATCGCGCCTTCGACTGGCGGCAAGGACGTCTTCGTCCACATCTCTGCCGTTGAGCGCGCTGGCTTGACCGGCCTCGCCGACGACCAGGCGGTGACCTACGATGTGGAATCCGGCCGTGATGGCCGCGAGTCCGCCTCCAACCTCGCCCTGGCGTAATGACTTTGAGGCAGGGCGGAGTTCTGTCCGCCCTGTTCTCCTTCTGCCTCGGCGGGCTTCGCCCATCCGGTTTGCGAATGCGACTCCTGCTTACGAGACCAGAAAGCTACAGCACGATCAGCCGAGGCCAGGCGGCTTCCAGAAGAGCCGATCCGGCTTCGCGTTCCAGCCTATCGGTTCAGATCTTCGGCTATTCTTCCAATCACAGGAGATTCACATGGTGACCAAGGACACTCTTTTCCGCCCGTCGAAGGCGGAATCCAAGGCCGACACCATCACGAAGATCGCCATGGGGATCATCGACTCCGAGACGGCTGCCCGGGAGTCAAAGACAGCGAGACTCCGCGCGGCGCGGGCCGAGCGCGACGCCTCCGAAGCGACAAGGATTGCCTCCGGCGTCAAGAAGACGCCGAAGAAGAAAAGCGCCAAGGCGAAGCCGGCGAACTGAGCGGAGCCGATCCGCGAAATCTTCCTGCACGTCCACGTGGACGTGCATCCCGAAAAGGCTGGGCCACGAACTGTGCAGTCACAGCCGAGCCTGACAGGCGTGTGAACTCCGCTATCTTTACCTTCCGATAGGGACCTGCACTGGGGCACCGCGCCACAGTCGATGGACGGGACGAGTGCCGAGACGGCCCTGCGGCGGCGGCGGGGCAGACTGCTCCATCGTTCACCTCGCCGCAGGGCAATCGCAGTTGGCCTCACGCCTCGGCTAAGCCATTGAGAACCTTTC